>JBPCSC010000132.1:0-3767 GCA_051007495.1 Methylococcaceae bacterium
TTTTGGCACCTACCACGGATTATCGGGTGAGTTTCTGGAATCAATTACCGGGTGATCCCCTGTGGGCCGCGCCGGAATCAGGCGGGCAACGAGAAAAAAGCTGTGTAGCGGCACGCTTGGGATTTCAACGGGCCATGCAAACGCGTTGGCGTGTTCCCATGGAAACGGCTTTCAACACCACGGTGCTGATTGCGGAGTGGATTCGGTTCAGAAACCGGGACGAGAATCAGGAAGAAAACACGGCAATGCCGTCTCTGTGGGACACTATAAAGAAGCCACCCGAAAAGCATCCCATGGGTTTGGTTGTGGAGCGAGACGGATCAACTACGCTGCGCTGTGCGGATTGCGCCTGGTTTTATATCTCCCGAAATCGTGGACGGTGCAAACGTTCTCGTTACACGAGCCTGAACACAGATATGAAAGCCTGCCAGTTGTTTGAAGCCGCCACACAACTAAACTGCCAGACCTGCGGCGCGTGTTGCCGCGAGGCGTATCATTCGGTGGAAGTCATGCCCAGGGAAGCGGTGGTGAAATTACATCCTGAATGGGTTGTTCGCACCGAAACACACCTCAAACTCAAACGCGAGGGATCACGTTGTGCGGCCCTACAGGGTGGAAATACCCCGACCGAAACATATACCTGCACCATTTATTCGGATCGTCCCAAAACCTGCCGACAATTCACCATGGGCGGTTGTCATTGCCTGGAAGCCCGGCAGCGGGTGGGTTTGTCGCTTTAACCGATCAGCGCGGGCGAGGCGGTTAAAGTGCTACACACGTTTGGCCTTGAGCCTCGCCAAAGCACCCTGTATTTCTCCCGCCCGGTTTTTTTCCAGATTTTCCTTTCGGCGACGGGCGTTTTCGGCCCGTTCCTGCTCTTCTCTGGCTTTTCGGGCTAAACGCGCTTCGTAACGGGCTTTGGCCTGATGAGCCAATGCTTGAGCCTTAATTTTATGTGCCGTAACTTTTTTTGCGGCCATAAAGTGCTGCACCAGAGGAATGTGACTCGGGCAAACCGCATTACAGCAGCCACAGGCTATGCAGGCATCCAGGTTGAGCGATGTGGTTTGCGCCCAGTCGCTGGATTTTACGTTACGATACAATTCTTGAGGCATAAGCCCTGCCGGACAGACTTCCACACACGCGCCACAGCGTATGCACGCGTGCTCCCGTTCCAGATCGGTGGACTCGTTTACTCCGGCGACCCAAATACAGTAGCTGGATTTGATGATGGGCACTTGATCAGTCAGCAGCGGGTAACCCATCATGGCACCTCCCATCACCAATCGGCTTGCTCCGGGCCGGTAACCGCCGCAGTGCTGTACCAAGTCGGCGACCGGGGTGCCGATTCTCGCCCACAAATTGTGCGGGGTTTGTAGTCCTTGGCCAGTCAACGTAATCCACCGCTCCGTAAGCGGGCGATTGAGCAGCACTGCATCGTGTATGGCCGCTACGGTGGCGACGTTCAGGCAGACAATACCCAAATCTTGAGGACGACCGTGGAGGGGGACTTCTTTCCCGGTCAGTACCTGTATCAATTGTCGTTCACTACCAGTGGGATAACGCACAGGAATGCGAGTGAGTTCAATCGTGTCGAACTCTCTCAGCCCTAACGTTTTTTGCAGTGAGTGAGCCAGGTCGATTTTGTCGGCTTCCAAAGCCAATAAACACCTTTTAAAGCCCAGGCTACGACACAAAAAGCTTGCGCCAGCCAAAACCCGGTGAGGAGAGTGTGTGAGCAAGGTGAGATCAGCACTGGCCAGAGGCTCACACTCGGCTGCATTAAGTATCAAAGTATGAAGGGCGGCACCGCGGAGCTTATCTGCCGTGGGAAACCCGGCCCCACCCAGTCCGACGACTCCGGCTTGCCAGAGGCGATCAAATAGATGTTGAGGTGAAGCAGAAAGCGGCTGTGTGCAAGGCTTGTTATCCGACGCATCCAGCCCGTCCGTGTGTATCACCAAACATCTTCCGCTCACAGCAGAAGGGTAGGGCAGTGGCCAGTCCGTTACGGTTTCAATAATGCCTGAACTGGAGGCGTGTATGGGGGGGTGATCGGGATGGTCGGCCAGTATCTGGCCTTTAAAAACTGCCTGGTTATTCTCAACCTGGGGAATCAGTTCGATACCCCTGCTTTGCAATAACGGAAAAATCAAACGTGGGGGGAGCGGAGGAATGGAATGAGGAGGAAGCCCTGGTGACCTGGGCAGATCATCAGGGTTCAAACCACCCGGAAAGCTCCCGATTCCGGGTGGTGCGGACATCAACGAAACTATTCAGCCGGAGTTCTAGGCGTTTGGGTTTCGGTAGGTTCAGGATCAGCCGTTGGGGCTTCATCGGCATGATCTGTAGCGTGGGGGTGGAGTTCTTGAGCCAGCGTTCCTGACTGGTTTTCACTTGCTTCAGTCTCGAACGGCGTGATGGCTACCGGACGATGGCCTGCTATCAAACTATAAGGCAGCGCAGTGATCAAGCCAGCCAGTAAACCAAAGCCCAAAGCCACGGCTACTCCCAGTGACTGAATTCCGAGTTGTCCTATTTCCGGGATGATGAAACTACCCGCATGACCCATGAAGCCCAGGCACAAAGTACCGAAAACACCGCTAATACCGTGCGTGGCAATCAGGGCCGCAGAAGTGTGATCCTGTTTGAGAAGCTTGGTCTGAAGGAAGCGATAACTGAAGGTTTGCACCGCACTGGCTAATCCTCCTACCATCATTGCTTCGATTGGGGTAAAGCGATCCACTCCGGCCGAAACAGCGACAAGCCCCCCTAGCACTCCGGTTGCCAGCCTGTAATAGATCAGCGAACTGTCTGCTTCCCGCGTATGCAGTCGATTGATGGACAGCAGAAAGGAAACAATCACGGCAGTACCGCCGGCCAGTGAGACATTAATGATAGGCAAAGCCAGCAGTTGTACATCAAGATGGTGATAACCCATGGCCAAACCAAACCAGTTAAGCCACAGTACGAATAAAGCCATCAGCGCGTAAACCGGGTTGCCTGTAGTCTCATCCGAAGCATGGTGACTGACCTGAGGGAAACGCCATAACCAAGCCAGAGAGAACCAAGCCCCCATGGAATGTATGACCGTAGCCCCTGCAAAATCCAGGAAACCTAATTCCTGTAACCAACCCGGTTGGATGGGTAACCAGTGCCCCATCCAGATCCAGCGCCCCATCAGAGGATGTACCACCGCACCTAGCACTAAAGCCATGAGGGCGTGCCCCCATAGAGAAATGCGATTGGCCAATATGGTGTTCGCCACCAAACCGACCATGATGGTCATTTCGAGATGAAATAGCCAGAAGGTGTCATTGGAGGTTCCATTAGGAGCCAGTTCACTTCCGGCTGGACTGATGGAAGTCAGCAAGGATTGACCGTAGCTTATCCATGATCCGACCGTGGCGAAGGTCAACATCATGATGGCCGTAACCAGCAGATTACGCAGCAGTATGGGAGGAATCTTGGATTGTTCTGTGCGGGACGCTTCGAGGAAACTGAAACCCAGAGGAGCCAGAAAAACCAGAACCGCAGCCAGCATGGCCTCCAGCGGGGCGGCGTAACTGGAAGTATCAATCAATGTGTTTGGTAATTTTCCCGTTACCGCTTCACCGCCAGTTGGCTCATATCCGGTCACTTCAGGAGAAACCACGGATGCCGCAGCGTGTTGACCGGCTTCGTGTGGCGTGACAGCAGCCGTTTGATTTTGAATGGACGGCGGAGTATTTCTTTCTCTCAGGTATTTATTGATGAGGGAAATGGAT
>JBPCSC010000133.1:0-1241 GCA_051007495.1 Methylococcaceae bacterium
AGCTGATTGTTGGCGGCGATTACTTCCGCCAGATCAGTAGCGATGCTGGTTACTTGGTTGCGATCAGTCGCATTAGTCAGAACCGCGTTAGCCGTATTGGTCACGATGGTATGCACGTTTGTCGGGCTGGTCAGATCAACCACACTACCCGTCATCAAGCTGGCTATTTGGGTCGCCGTCTGGCTGGCTGCTGTACTCAGGGAAATACCAGCATCAGCCGCCTGCAACGAACTGGCTAAAAGTTTTACGGTGATGGCTAGCTTAGCACCGGCTTTTTGCACAGCATCAGCTCCGACAGTACCCGCGTTAAATTCTGCTACCGGGTCAAAGCGGGTGAGATCAAGGTTGGAAACACCCGTTAAGCCTAGTCCTGTAACGACGCGGGTTTGCGCTACGCTCAAGGTCAACGAGGTATTCGCTGCTTGCATCTCTGAGACCAGTGTGGTCAGTGGGGTAATCACGGTGGAACCGGCGGGGGCTTTATACTCCCCGGTAAGCGGATGACCGGTGCTAGTGTCGGTCCCTCCATAGGCTATGAGGGTGCCGGAACCGCCAGCCACAATCAGGGTGAAATTACCCTGACCATCCGTAGTGGTTCGGGCTTCGCCGTTATCCCAAATCCCATTCCCGTTGGCATCGGCAAACACCGTGGCCCCGCTGATGTAACCGTCAATGAGTTTTCCGCTCAGGCTGGTTACGCTGGGTGCAGCAGGCGCACTGCCGCCACCGCCACTGGCTACCACGGTGTTGTAACTGATGCTGGTATTGCCCCCGTTCCCGCTATTGCCGACGACATCGGTATAGCGACTACTGTCCACGGTGATGCTGGCGGTGCCGGAAGCATTTCTGGGTGGGGTATACAGCACGGTGCGGGTGAGTCCGCTGCCACTGAAGCCGTCGATGCTGCCGGCACTGACGCTGATGTCGGACATATCAAATCCGATGGGTTGTTCATCGAAGTTGAACGTGATCGTGGCGGTCTGGCCGGTCGTCAGACTGACATTGCTGTCATTGCTTATCGTCAGACTGGGTGCCAGGGTATCGGCACTGATACTGAGTGCGCTGGCTGCGCCTTTGTTGCCAGCGGCATCGGTGTAGCTGTTGGCGGCTACGTTGAAGCTGGCCGTCAGGTCGTTGGTGTTGGCGGTTGGCGTGAACTGGGCGGTGTACACCTTGCCACCCGCTCCGGCTTTGAGTCCGCTGAGAGTACCGCCACTGGTGGTGATGTCCCTGGCCTCGAA
>JBPCSC010000134.1:0-4443 GCA_051007495.1 Methylococcaceae bacterium
GAATAATGGGTAGAAGCCGCTACACAATTACCGCTACGCAATGCACAAACGGGCCGCCCCGGGTAGGTGTCGGGGTAGTATTCCGCCTAAAGGCGGGACTACGAACCCTTTCTCGCAGGATGCGGTAAGCGACAGCGCACCGCATCAAACCCACCCGGTTACCCTTACGACGGCTGTAGGTGCGACTAATTCGCACCTACGGAACATCAAAGTAATACCCAGTTTATTTTGACCCACTTTACTCCATGTTGTATGTTCACCTTAATTACAAATACTCTTGGCTACAATTAATTTGGATCCGCATGATTAGTTATTATTATGGGGAACGATATGCCTGAAATTTCAAGGTTTTTTGGTATTGTGATTGCGATGTATTTCAACGAACACAATCCGCCGCACTTTCATGCTCGCTACGGCAACGATAAGGCTGAAATCGATATCCAAACGTTGTCTGTGCTGGCTGGACGATTGCCGCCGCGTGCAATGGGGTTGGTTATTGAGTGGGCAAGCCGACATCAGGCCGAATTAATGGACGATTGGTTCCTCGCACGCGATCAGGCAGAGCTGCGTAAAATCGAGCCATTGGAGTAAACAAAAATGCCGTTATTCGATGTTACTGCCGTCAAACCGCTGGAAGGTCGGCGAATTTATTTGTGCTTTGAGGATGGTCTTGAGGGAGCAATGTGTTTGGATGATCTTGTTTCATCCTACCACGGTGTCTTTGCGCCCCTACAGGACGAGTCCTTCTTCCGACAGGTTGTTGTGGATGAGGAATTGGGTACTGTTGTATGGCCAAATGGCGCGGATATTTGCCCGACCGTACTTTATGAGAGAATTCTGGCTTTGCAGGGCCACTAGAGGATACCCACATTATTTTTCTCGTTCCAACGCTCCTGCGTTGGAACGCATACGGACGTTTTCTCGTTCCAACGCTCCTGCGTTGGAATGCATACGGAGGCTGAATAATGGGTAGACGTGGCTACACAATTACCGCTACGCAATGCACAAACGGGCCGCCCCGGGTAGGTGTCGGGGTAGTAATTCCGCCTGATTCTGCTTTTTTCCAGGTGTGCTTGGGGTTCATCGTTTTTATGTGGGAAAAATTGGTACTGGAATAGCGCAGGTATTAACGCTTGGGGGGCTTGGCATATGGTCACTAATCGACTTGATCCTTATAGGTGTTGGTGAGTTCACTGATAAATAGGGCAACAAAATTAAGGAGTGGACTTAATGCACCTATGTTTGAAGATCTCATGGCAAAGTAGGCTACCTACTTGAAGCGCGTGGTTTCATTACCACCACGTAAGGCTAGCGGTGTGAGTCAATCGCACGATAGGCCGCATGCCTAACAAAATACGCTCAAGCCGACCGGCTTCCCAGCGATCGGCTTAGCTTTACATTAGACGGCGCTCTTCGTTAGCATAAACGTATGGCCATCGTATCCTTTTCCTGTCCAGACACCCAAGATTTCTTCAACGGTAAGCGGATCAATCGCTTTGTCAACATTCAGACAGTTGCGATACGCAAACTCGCTATGCTGAATCGGGCATCGATGCTCCAGGATCTTAGAATCCCGCCTGGAAACCGATTAGAAGCACTTGCGGGAGATCGCCTCGGTCAGCACAGTATTCGGATCAATGACCAGTTTCGCGTCTGTTTCGTATGGTCCTCTGAAGGACCCGTACACGTTCAAATCGTTGACTATCACTGATTGATCACCCTTATGCGGCAAGTTCCTTATCCCCATCCCGGCGAAATTCTTATGGAAGAATTCCTCAAGCCTATGGAAATCTCGCAATATCGTCTTGCGAAGGAAATTGGAGTTCCCCAGCGTCGTATCGGAGAGATTGTCGCGGGTACTCGTGGTATCACAGCCGATACGGGCCTACGTCTCTCCCGGTTTTTCGGCATGTCTGAAGGGTTCTGGACGGGGTTGCAGATGGACTATGATGCAGCCTTAGCCAAGGACGCGCTTTCGGAAGCTCTAGCGAAAATCAAGCCGTGGAAACATACCGAGAGCAATGGAGTTGAGGCCCAACAAATCCTTCCAGGGAACTCCGCTTCGCTACGCCCCTGAACTCAGCCGTTAGCACTACATAAGCATCAAGCCTCGAATAACAAGAACTCAATCCACTTGTTATTAAATACTTTTCTCACCCCTCGCTCCTGCGTTGGAACGCATACGGACGCTTCTCGTTCCAACGCTCCTGCGTTGGAATGCGTGCGCCCGTGAGGGCGCACAGTCAGTATGGTGAAAGTCCATACCGGAGTAGGCCATAACTCCGAAGCTGAAGGTAACTGCGTCGCTGAGAGGCGGGGTGGAGAGCAACCGGAAGCGAACAGGCAGTCCGTAGGATAACGAACCCGATTCGGCGGTGTGATGCGGCGAGCCTGCGGATTCTAGGCGAAGCCTGGAAATCACCGACTCCGTTGAGCATGGCGAAAGCAAACGAGAGCCGGGCATCATAGTGTGTTTGGGGACGGAATGTCAGGAAGGCTGTGCGCAGTAAGCGGGGAGACCTGTCCGCAAGGCGAATGCGCGGCAGGAGTCAGAGCCCTCATAGTACTGTAAATTCTGGAAGGAAGGCGAAAGGCGAGGATAGGGTGGCACCGGCGGGAAACCAGCCGGAATAACAGAGAAGACAAACACGAGCCTAAACGCTGACCGAAAAGGATGGTAAAGGACGGAAAGCAAAGCCGTCCATAGGGAAGGAGGGTAGGAAAGTAGATACGAAAAGAGAGAAAGAAGACAATGAAAGTATCGACAGTGCCCGAAGAGGCTAAACAAGGTGCAGAAACCCGAGGTAAACCTTGGATGGAAACTTCAATCTGGACAGAACGTATGGTATCGGCACTGGTAAACGGTGTCCGGGGAGGCAAATGGTTTAGTTTGATTGATAAGGTATTCGCGCCAAAGACATTGCAATTAGCCTGGGATAAGGTGAAACGCAATCGAGGAGCGGCGGGTGTGGACGGACAAAGTATTAAGAAGTTTGAAGCGAACGCGGAGAACTACTTAAAGGAATTAAAGGAGGATTTGGAAAAGGGACAGTACCACCCGACGGCGGTAAAACGGGTCGATATACCCAAAGGCGACGGTAAAACGCGACCGCTGGGTATTCCAACGGTGAAGGATAGAGTCGTACAAACGGCGGTAAAGAGGGTCATAGAACCTATCTTTGAACACCACTTCTTACCCTCAAGTTACGGATTTAGACCGGGGCTGGGATGTAAGGACGCGCTGAGGACAGTCGACCGATTACTGAAGCAAGGATACACCCATGTGGTGGATGCGGATATACAAGGATACTTTGACAACATCCCCCATGAACGATTGATGGCGCGAGTAGAAGAGAAAATCAGCGACGGCAGGTTGCTGGGATTGATCAGAAGCTGGCTGAAACAGGATGTTATACAAGAACTGGAGCGATGGACCCCCACGAAGGGAACGCCGCAAGGCGCAGTCATCAGCCCGCTGCTGGCCAATATCTACCTGCATCCGCTGGATGAACGGCTAAAAGCGAAAGGCTACGAGTCAGTGCGTTACGCAGACGATTTTGTAGTGTTATGCCAAAGCCCGGAAGACGCGGCAGCGGCACTCCAGGAGGTTCAAGAATGGATGGCAGAAAACGGCCTCACCCTGCATCCAGACAAAACCCATGTGGGTAACTGTATGAATCGGGGGGAAGGCTTTGAGTTTCTAGGCTACCGATTTGAACGAGGACGCCGTTGGGTCAGGAAGAAAAGCCTTACTAAAATCAAAGAGCGTATCAGAGCCAAAACACGAAGAACCCGAGGCGAAAGTCTGGAACGGGTTATTGAAGATTTGAACCCCATGCTGAAAGGCTGGTTCGAGTATTTCAAACACGCGGGATCGACCACCTTCAGGGACTTGGACGGAATGATTCGGCGAAGGCTCCGAGCCCTGCTGCGGCAACAAGAAAAGCGACCGGGCATGGGACGATGCTACGAAGACCATAAACGATGGACTAATGCCTTCTTTGCAGAAGCCGGGCTGTTCGCCCTTTATGCAGCCTGGGAGAAAGCAAGAGACTCCCGATGTGGAAACTACTAACTGGAGAGCCGTATGCGGGAAAACCGCACGTACGGTTCGGAGGGAGGGGAGGCGCAAGCCTTCCCTACCCCTATAGTGCCATGGAGGGCAAGCCTGCCGTGGGTACTGAGGGTTAGTCGTTCAGGCATCCTGCCCAGGGCGGCCATTTCTCGTCCGTAGCGTATAAATAAAGCGGGTATTCCTTTTTATGGTGTCGTGCCGGGCAGGTCGGTCACATCACCACTCGTACTTGATCACCGCTGACCAGCCCATCGGGTGGGCTGTCGATGAGGGTGTCCTGGGTGGATAACTCGCCGCTGACATCCACCACCTTACCCAAATCACGAACGATGCTGACGGGTTTCAAGACCACCTTGCCGGTGTTTTCC
>JBPCSC010000135.1:0-5117 GCA_051007495.1 Methylococcaceae bacterium
CAAGGATCTTTCACCGGACCAAAGGATTAAAGACCTTTCACCCGATGAAATTGCAGATCATCTAAGCCCGGAAGCATTGGAACAGTTACTTGCACGCCTGGAGCAGCGAAAGAAAAATTAAACGCGGCAGGATAAAGCGAATGTAGGGGGGGCTTTTCTTTTGCCCGCCCTAGGGGGAGTAAACCCGATTTAACATCAGGGGTTATGAAGTAGACTAAGGAAAAGTTTTGTTTCAGGTAATTTTGAGTATATTCAGTTCATGAAGATGCCGGATATTTGGGTTGTTAAACTGGGTGGAAGTTTGATCGAATCGCCGCATCTTGTGGCATTGCTGGAAGCTCTGGCTCAATCCGCCGTCATCATCGTGCCCGGTGGTGGCCCTTTCGCTGACCAGGTACGCACAAGCCAGAAAAAACGGGCTTACGACGATGCCACGGCCCACGCCATGGCGGTGCTGGCCATGGCGCAGTATGGCCTGATGCTCAAAGGGCTATGCTCTCATCTGCTGGCCACGGAGCAAATCCCGCACCTCACACCGCTGGCATCGACGGGAAGTTCCGTCGTTTGGCTGCCCAATCTGGAACTGCTCACTGAGCCTGAAATCCCCCAAACCTGGGAGGTCACCTCCGACAGCCTGGCCGCCTGGCTAACCAAACATCTAAACCTGCCCCGCTTGCTGCTGGTCAAATCCACCGGATGGCCCGGCCACTCCCCCACACTGAATCAGCTTACCCAGTCAGGTCTCATAGACTCTGCCTTTTCCCGGTTTGTCGCCGACAGCGCACTTACCGTCTGGCTCGCTCAGGATCACGACCACCCCCACCTGAGGCAGGGCCTGCAACAACCGGAACGCGTGTTCTTGAAAATCGTATAAACCTACGGACGCGGCGCAGTTTCAGCCGGCTTGTGAGTCCGCCGAGGTTTGGTCAGCAGCAGTATCCGCTCGCTCAGCGTTTTTATACTAATGGGTTTGGTGGCAAAGTCATTCATGCCGGCTGAGTAGGCTTGTTCGCGTTCCTGGGTAAGCACTCCGGCGGTGAGGGCGATGATGGGGATCGTGCCGCCTCCATCCAGTTGCCGTATGGCGCGAGTGGCTTCCAGCCCGTCCATTACCGGCATTTGCACATCCATGAGCACTGCATCAAACCCATCATTCTGGCTGATCGATGCCTCCACCGCCTGCACTGCCAGGCGGCCATCTTCTACGGCAACTACCGTGCAGCCCTGTTTTTCCAGCATTCGGGTAACCACCATACGATTGACCCGGTTGTCATCCGCGACCAAAATCCGCAACCCCGTCAAACAGGCTGCACCGGCCTCAGGTGGAGTGGTTGACGTGTGCGCGGCGGGCGGCGACACCTGGGGCAATGCAAGCTCTACCCAGAAACACGCCCCTTGACCTTCCGCACTCATAACCCCAACCTTTCCAGCCATGAGTTCCGCCAACAGGCGGCATATTGACAAACCCAGGCCAGTTCCGCCGTAACTACGGCTGATTGTGGCATCCGCCTGGGAATACGCCTGAAAGAGTTTAAGTTGTTGTGCAGGCGATAATCCTGGCCCGGTATCGCGCACTTCAAAGCGCAAGCGGTGATTATCCAGACGGGATGCCGCCAGCATGATATGTCCCTGCTGGGTAAACTTAAGCGCGTTGCCGAGATAATTGACCAGAATCTGCCGGAGTCGTGATGGGTCACCCCGAACAAAACGGGGCATATCGGCAGCGAGATTCAGGCTGAATTGCAGGTTTTTGGAAAGGGCCAGGGCGGTGTAGGCTGAAGCCAGACGATCCAGTAGTTCATTCAGGTCAAAGTCAATCTGTTCCAGTTCCAGTTTGCCGGATTCGATCTTGGAAATATCCAGTACCTCGGTCAGACTCTCGACCAGCATCTGGCCACTCGCCGATATTTGCCTGAGATATTCCAGTCGCTCCTTTTCGGAAACATCCGGTGCCAGAGCCAGTTCGGTTAAACCTAAAATGCCGTTGACTGGCGTTCTGAGTTCATGGCTGGTCATCGCCAGAAACCGTTCCTGCTCCTCGCGTCTGCGGCGTTGTTCCCGTGCTTCCGTATCAACCCCCATCAGGCGATCCATATCACGCTGCCGGCGTAGTTCTCGCCCGCTGCGGCGCAGTTCCAGTAACACCATAATGAGCACACTGCTGAGAAAAGGATAAAGCGACAGGCCAAAATCGTGCATACGGGGCACGAGTGCGGTCAGGGTAAATCCAAGCGAGTTAGGAATGGACATCAGCACCGTGAACAACAAAAGACCATGAAAGCCAGCCAGAATCCAGCGTGGCAAAATGCCTGTGGGGTGGGCTTGCTCAGACCAGACACGACCGGCCAGCGACAGCGCGAAAAATCCCAGGGAACCCAAAGCCATCAAATACAGGTTGAGCCTTAGTGCTTCAATCACCTGTCCTTCAAGCAACAAAACCAGCGCAGCAACGGTAAGCCCCAGCAACATCGCCGTTCCCGTCCACATCCATTTGGGCGGATTAAATTCGCGCAGGAATATCAGTTCAAAGATAAAACCGGAACCGGCAGCCAGGATGTGCGCGATATTGAGTGCCATGTCCAGGCGGCCATTGCCCAAGCCCCAAGGCAGCAGAACCCGTCCGAAGCCCAGCACCAAAAACGAATGGACTATGCCTATGGAATGTTTGGCAATGAACGCCCCTATGACCCATTCACGATCCACCCACCAGATGCGGATCGTCCATACCAACACGGAAAGAAGAAAGCCCCACACCAGCATCGAACCAAAAAACACCGCTCCATCCAGGTATCGAACTTCCTCAGGAGGTAAAACGGCCACATCCAGGTAATGTATTGAAGTGGTGCGTAACCTCAGGTAGAGATCGCGTGGCCCGTGCCCTGCCGGAATGTTAAATCCCAATGCAAGAGCAAAATAATCTTTTGGGTTTAGCGCGTGACGGTCGCCGGTGTAGAGCGGATTGATCAGTGTGTCGGGTGCTTCAACCGGATCAAACAAGGCCACTTCGTCCAGATTGTTGCGCTGGTTAAAACGCAGCACCAGCCTGTCCCCCCGGTATTCGCCCGGATCAAAGCTGAGTTTTATCCAGGTGGTTCCGTGGTATAGCCCCTTCAAAAAAGGATTGGTGTAGCTGTGGAACTCCTGCCGGGTGGCTTCGGCATACGTGAGTTGGTTGCCTGGATCCTGAAAAAAGGCCGTGGCCGTGACGAAGTTGTTGGCTGTCCCGGTGCTGCTCCAACCCATCAGGGTGAGCACGATCACCCTAAGCATTAAACGCTGAACATTGACCACAGGAAGGCCGTGGAAATAGGTTAGGAAGTCTGGAATGACCATCAAGCTTGTGTCGTTGAGGGAAATATGGGATGGCAATTCTACTATTAAACCTATGGGAAAGATTAAGCTTTCTGCACGCCAAGCCGGTTCTTAAACGCTGTACTAGAATCCCGTCATGCTGCATACTTTTAGGCCCTGTTCGTCATCTGTGATAACCGACTCCAGCACGTATGAAATCTCTCCGGATAGAAATCTCCAACCCGTTTCAATCAATTTTGCCCGATTACTGCACTGATCTGGCTGTTTGGGCCGAATTGCGTCCGATGTTTGTCGAACGCTTGCGTACCCATCAACTGGACACCGAACTGGCCGAGCGACTGGTTGCGGTGTATATGCCGTTATCGGCCTGGGTTGCCGCACACACGGAGGATCAACCCCTGGTGCTGGGCATCAGTGGGGCGCAGGGTTCTGGCAAATCTACCCTGTCGGATTTTCTGGCCTTTCTGCTGAACTCGGTTCATGGGTTGAAGGTGGCCTCGTTCTCTCTGGATGACCTCTACAAAACTCGCAGCGAACGGGCACGGTTAGGGCGTGAGGTTCACCCCTTGCTCGCCACCCGTGGCGTGCCGGGCACACATGACCCGCAACTGGGTATTGATACTCTGGATGCCTTGTGTACCGCAGGGCCTTACACCTTGACCGCCATTCCATCGTTCGATAAGGCCGCCGATGACCGCAAACCCGTCCCGGAGTGGTTGATCATGCGTGGGCGGCCTGATGTCATCGTGCTGGAGGGCTGGTGTCTGGGGGCGATACCTGAAACGGATGCCGCCCTGATAGAGCCCATCAACGATCTGGAACGCAATGAAGACACCGACGGAAGCTTCAGGCGTTATGTCAATGAGCAACTAAAAGCCGATTACACCCGCCTGTTTGAGCGGGTGCATCGACTCCTCATGCTTAAGGTTCCCAACATGGATTGCGTCTTTGAATGGCGCGGATTGCAGGAGCACAAACTGGCCGAAACGCTGGATAAAACCGGCCGTCATCGCCTGATGAATCCCACGGAACTCAGGCGTTTCATCATGCACTACGAGCGTTTAACCCGGCATATCCTCAGCGAAATGCCGAGTCGGGCTGATCTCGTCCTACATCTTAATGAACACCATCAACTCACACAGATAGACCCAAAATGACCATTCGATCTTTTAATCCTCCTGTTCGCACTCTGATGGGTCCTGGCCCGTCCGATGTCCATCCACGCATACTCGAAGCCCTGTCGCGTCCGACCATAGGCCACCTTGATCCGGTTTTCGTCGGCATGATGGATGAGATGAAATCCCTGCTGCATTATGCGTTTCGCACCGATTACGAACTGACGCTGCCGGTTTCGGCACCGGGTTCAGCCGGTATGGAAACCTGCTTCGTCAATCTGGTCGAGCCAGGTGATACGGTCATCGTCTGCATCAACGGCGTGTTTGGTGGGCGCATGAAGGAAAATGTTGAACGTTGTGGGGCCACACCGGTGTTGGTCGAAGACGACTGGGGCAAACCGGTTGATCCAAACAAGGTAGAGGCTGCCCTCAAGGCGCATCCTGAGGCGAAGATACTGGCTTTCGTACAGGCTGAAACCTCCACCGGTGCCTACTCCGATGCCCAAACCCTGACCCGCCTGGCCCATGAACATGGCTGCATGGTGATTGTTGATGCCGTCACTTCACTGGGCGGCAGCCCGCTGGAAGTTAAAGACTGGGGTATTGATGCCATTTATTCCGGCTCGCAAAAGTGTCTGTCCTGCACACCTGGGCTGTCACCGGTGAGTTTTAGTCCTCGCGCAGTTGAAG
>JBPCSC010000136.1:0-5224 GCA_051007495.1 Methylococcaceae bacterium
TCGCTAACCACCATTTTCTTTTGATCTGCCAACTGTACCAGCATCTCTTCGCGCACTAGTTTTTCCAGTGCTTCATGCTTGAGTTGTTGTTCATCTATTTGATCCAACCCAACAAGATTAGCCAGATTCTGCTCGTGAATCCGGTTGACATCACGCTCAAAAATATCCCTTTTACCCACTGTGGCTACGGGTTGTTCCTTGCTTGAATCAAAATAGTTTTGTATTCCCCATAGCGCGAAGGGTACACCGATCATTATCAACATGACCCAAGCCACTATTCCCTGGGCCCGCTCTCGTATCGCTTGGAGCATAATTCAACCTTTTTATGAGTATTTAAACGAGTATCTGGCCCGAGGTATAATCAAAACCCTGGCCAAAAAAAAACCCGCTTATTGCTAAGCGGGTTTACCGATATTTGGCGGAGCGGACGGGGCTCGAACCCGCGACCCCCGGCGTGACAGGCCGGTATTCTGACCAACTGAACTACCGCTCCAAAAAATGGTGGGTGCTGTAGGGATCGAACCTACGACCCTCGCCTTGTAAGGGCGATGCTCTCCCAGCTGAGCTAAGCACCCGATAAAGATTGCAAGTTTACCGTATCTTTTAGTGCTTTACCAGCCCTGAAACCAGGAATTTTTGCTGCCTTTATAGTAATGGTCTCTGTTGGGTTGCGTGGGTTAATGCCTTGGCGTTCTGCACGCTCTCTGACTTCAAATGTACCAAACCCGATCAGTGATACTTTGTCTCCGTTTTGCAGTGCCTTGGTTACTGTATCTACGAACGCTTCAAGAGCGCGAGCTGCATCGACTTTTGTAATATGGGCCGACTCAGATATCGCATCTATTAATTGCGCCTTGTTCAATTGCGCCTTGCTCATCTATTCCCCCTCGAGGATTAAAACTGTGTTAAGTCAAACTTTCGGTTCTTCCTGATGTTTCAATTTACCAGTAGCCGAAAAGAAGTGTCAAGGCAGAAGTATAAATCAATTGGGGTGAGAGTCACCCCTTGATTTTGACCTTCAACCCAATTAATGAGTAGTGATGGTACTGATCCCCACTGTATTTTTACCCACCACGATGGCAGAATCGCCATCACCCATTACAGGTTTCAACAACGGTACTGGGGTACTCAAAAGAGCAATCTCCAGAACCCGGTCTATCCACCTGACCGGTATGATTTTCAGATCTTGCTTGATGTTTTTTGGTATGTCCGCCAGATCCTTTTCATTTTCTTCAGGGATCAGTATTGTTGTTATTCCTCCCCGATGGGCGGCCAGAAGTTTTTCTTTCAAGCCGCCTATAGGCAGAACTTCTCCCCTTAATGTGATTTCACCGGTCATGGCCACATCCGCCCGAACAGGAATGTGGGTCAGGGCCGAAACCAATGCGGTACACATTCCTATTCCAGCACTCGGGCCATCCTTGGGTGTTGCCCCTTCAGGTACATGTATGTGTACATCCTGCTTTTGGTAGAAATCCGCTTCAATGCCCAAGGATTCGGATCGCGTCCGTGCCACAGTAATAGCCGTTTGTATGGATTCCTGCATTACCTCGCCTAATTTGCCCGTGTAGGTTTGTTTCCCTGTTCCGGGCATAAATACCGCTTCAATGGTGAGCAGTTCTCCACCCACTTCAGTCCAGGCCAAACCAGTAACCTGACCAACCTGATCTTTTTCTTCGGCCCGACCATAACGATACTTCTTTACACCCAGATAATCTTCCAGATTGCGCGGGGTGATATTGATGCGTTTAGTGGTGGGTTTCAGTAAAAGGTTTTTCACCACCTTCCGGCAAATTTTGGAGATATCCCTCTCCAGGTTACGCACACCTGCCTCCCTGGTGTAAAAACGAATGATATCCTTTACTGCCGAATCACTGATGCTGATTTCCGTAGTTTTAAGTCCATTATTCTGGATTTGTTTGGGAATAAGATAACGCGTAGCGATGTTTATTTTCTCATCTTCGGTATAACCGGCAATCCGTATTACTTCCATTCTGTCCAGCAAAGGTGCAGGTATGTTCATGGTATTAGCCGTAGCTACGAACATGACCTCGGACAAGTCAAAGTCTACTTCGAGATAGTGATCGCTGAAGGTATGATTCTGTTCAGGATCCAGGACTTCCAGCAAGGCACTCGCCGGATCGCCACGAAAATCCATGGCCATTTTATCTATTTCATCCAGCATGAACATAGGATTGCGACTCTCCACCTTGGTAAGGTTTTGGAGTATTTTGCCCGGCATTGATCCTATGTAGGTTCGCCTGTGTCCACGGATTTCAGCTTCATCACGCATGCCACCCAAGGCCATCCGGACATACTTTCTGTTTGTCGCTTTGGCTATAGACTGACCTAACGAGGTTTTACCCACTCCAGGAGGCCCAACCAGGCATAATATAGGTCCCTTGAGTTTTTTTACCCTTTGTTGAACGGCCAGATATTCAAGTATCCGTTCCTTGACCTTTTCAAGACCATAATGCTCGTTCTCGAGTATTTGTTCCGCCTGGCCGAGATCATGGCTAATCTTGCTCCGTTTACGCCATGGCATACCAATCATCCAGTCGATATAGTTTCTTACCACAGTCGCTTCCGCCGACATCGGTGGCATTAGCTTTAGCTTGTTGAGTTCTGTCTCCGATTTGGTTCTGGCTATTTCAGGCATACCGGCTTTTTTGATCTTTCTCGCCAATTCTTCCATTTCGTTGGGTGCATCTTCCGTGTCCCCTAATTCCTTTTGTATCGCTTTGATTTGCTCATTTAGGTAATAATCACGCTGATTCTTTTCCATCTGTTGCTTTACCCGTCCACGTATACGCTTCTCCATCTCAAGCATATCCACTTCTCCCTCCATGAATGACATCAACCGCTCCAGTCTGACCATTACATCCCTGATTTCCAATATAGACTGTTTATCTTCCATTCTGATGGTCATGTGTGCGGCTATAGTATCCGCGAGACGACTGGGTTCATCTATTCCACTTAGTGAATTTAGTACTTCTGGCGGAATGCGCTTATTGAGTTTGACGTATTGATCAAAGGCATTGATTACCGTACGAACCATCACA
Organism: Methylococcaceae bacterium; assembly: GCA_051007495.1. GTDB lineage: Bacteria > Pseudomonadota > Gammaproteobacteria > Methylococcales > Methylococcaceae > CAIVXW01. The sequence goes on from JBPCSC010000136.1 coordinate 3,063, forward strand.
TCCTGTTCCTGTTCGTTGATGGATTCTTCATCCGGCATATTAATTACCGAAGCAGAATATATCTGGTTTATTACACTGTATTGTTTAACCCGGCAACGTTCACTACCTTCAACCAATACCTTTACAGTACCATCCGGCAGTTTGAGTAATTGCAGTATATTCGCCAGTGTGCCTATGACATATAGATCATTAAATTCAGGATCATCCTGCTCTGCCTCTCTTTGGGCCACCAGCAATACCTGTTTGTTCTCCCTCATCGCGCTATCCAGTGCTTGTATCGACTTATCTCTGCCCACAAACAAGGGTATTACCATGTGCGGATACACGACCACATCACGCAGAGGCAGTACCGGTACAATTTTTTCCGGTTTCATATATTTATCCTGTAGTTTTTTCACTGGTTATGCTAAGGAACAAGGCCATCAATTCGGACAATGGCTTTTGTATTACTCGCCACCCGAAACACATTGTTTGTCTTCGCCTCGGTAAATAAGATATGGAGGGATATCTCCCTTTGCCACCTTTTCGTCAATTACTACCTTGCAGATTCTGTCATCGGAGGGCATTTCATACATAGTATCCAGCAGGACATGCTCCATTATGGTACGCAACCCCCGGGCACCGGTTTTTCGTTCCATGGCCTTTTTGGCGATTTGCCGTAAAGCATCCTCTCGCACTTCAAAGTCGCAATTTTCCATTTCAAACAACCGTTTGTATTGTTTTACCAGCGAGTTCTTTGGTTCCGTTAATATGCGTATTAATGCGGGTTCATCCAGTTCTTCAAGGGTCGCCACCACAGGCAAGCGCCCTACAAACTCCGGAATTAGGCCATATTTAATTAAATCTTCCGCTTCCAGTTCATTGAACAACTCGCCTATATTCCTTCTGTCATCCTTGCTCTTCACTTCGGCAGAGAAGCCTATGCCGCCCTTATCGGTGCGTGCCTGAATGACTTTCTCCAAGCCGGAAAATGCACCGCCACAGATAAACAGTATATTGGCCGTGTTGACTTGATAAAAATCCTGTTGCGGGTGTTTGCGCCCTCCTTGCGGTGGAACCGAAGCCACTGTACCTTCAATTAGCTTAAGCAAGGCTTGCTGTACGCCTTCTCCAGAAACATCGCGAGTAATAGACGGGTTATCTGCCTTGCGAGAAATTTTGTCTATTTCGTCAATGTACACGATACCGGATTCGGCTTTTTCTATGTCGTAATCACATTTCTGCAGAATCTTCTGTATTATGTTTTCCACGTCTTCACCTACATACCCCGCTTCAGTCAGTGTAGTGGCGTCTGCAATGGTGAAAGGAACATCCAGCAGTCTGGCCAGGGTTTCCGCCAACAGGGTTTTTCCTGAACCCGTAGGCCCTATCAACAATATGTTGCTTTTGGCCAGTTCTACGTCATTTTTCTTGGCGTTCGATTGGGCTTTTAGCCTTTTGTAATGGTTGTATACGGCAACGGAAAGTATCCTTTTAGCCTTCTCCTGGCCTACTACGTATTCGTCTAGCGTCGTTTTGATGACCTTGGGTTTTGGCAGGCGGTCTGTGTCAGTGGTAATCTCTTCCTCCATTTCCTCCCTGATGATGTCATTGCACAATTCCACACATTCATCGCAAACATACACGGAAGGCCCGGATATCAGTCGCTTGACTTCGTTCTGTGCCTTGCCACAAAACGAACAAAAAAGCGTTTTATTGTTACCTTCTTTGCTGTGTTTATCATCAATCATTCCAAAACCTCTCAAAAATTCTTGCGTATTCCCATCCGGCCAGTTGAATCCTTTATCATTTCTGGTTTCTTGCTACTGGCTTGCGGGTTCATTGCCTGTGGAGTCAATAGGCTTTTTCGCCCGACTCTCTTCGGGATAATACCTTGTCAATTAGCCCGTATTTGACGGCTTCTTCTCCGCTCATGAAGTTATCACGATCAGTATCGATCTGGATTCTTTCTATATCCTGGCCTGTGTGATGAGCCAGAACCCGATTTAAACGATCCCGAACGGCTAAAATTTCTCTGGCGTGTATGTCAATATCACTGGCTTGCCCCTGAAATCCTCCCAGAGGTTGGTGGATCATTACCCTGGAGTGCGGCAAACAATATCGTTTGCCGGGTGCGCCTCCTGCGAGCAATAAAGCCCCCATACTGGCCGCTTGTCCTACAC
>JBPCSC010000137.1:0-2160 GCA_051007495.1 Methylococcaceae bacterium
GTTGATTTGAGCCATTACAGCGGTTCAAATCAACCCTATTATATAAAACGGCGAGTCTAATATCGTTATCAAGTAAAAAAGCCTTCACCCAATAACAACACATCAGGAGTGCTACACCATGCCTACAACAAGAACGCTTCGCAAAGATAATTTCCACGTCAACATACTGCCGATCAATATTGAAGCAGCAGATGGTAATAGTCAGGTCGGCGGTATCGACAAACTGATCCATGCTTCAGCACTGGAAGCCGCCAGTCATAGCTTAATAGTGGGAGCAACCGATGATGATGACCTGCCGGTGTACATAGTAGGAGATTTACACGGCAATGCCGTCAAATTATTGGCCGTATTATCCCTGTGTGGAGCAATAACCCTCAACAGCAAGTCGTTCAAGGAGTGGAGCGATATCTATGAAAGCCTGGAACCGGGTGAAGAATTTATCTGGAGAAACAGGCGTATGACAACACCTGATCAGATCCGGATGGCCGATGAATATATGGCCCAGAATATAACGCGCCCTACAGATCTGGAACGCCGACTCATATTCATACTGGATGGACTTGGCTGGAACAAGAGCTTTAAGGGTCAGGTGGTTTTGTTGGGTGATCAACTACACGACCGTGGCCGTAGTGATTTCATGACCTTGATGCTCATGGACAAAATGCACCAGATGAAAATTAACTACAGTTATATCATTGGCAATCATGATCAGGGAGTGATTTACCGTTTTCTGGTCAACAAGATGGAAGGCGAAGCAGAAGTAGTGGGCGTGAAAGACAACCTTATGGCTTCAGCCACATCCGACAGACATTCGTATGACTATACGTTTCTAAATGCAAGACAAAAGGACATCTTTAAAAAATGTCTGAAAAACGCCTTGCTGCATGCCCGGTTGTATGAGTATTTTTCAGTGGGACAGGAAACCGTACTCTGCTCCCACTGTATCCCCCAACCACGCCTGATGCCACAAATTTACCAGTTGCTCTGCCAAATAACCGGTAAAAAAGCCGTGAAGGATGAGTCACATACAACAATGACTCTCCCCCTGATTAAAGACATCAATACCCTTTTTCAGGCTGCTTTGGTGGGCAAGGCTGCGGTAAAAGCCGCTTTGGTAGTCGCCATTGATTCCCGGAGCGATAATGCCCTGGTAAAACAGTTGCACGATCGTTCAAGTAGCGTGGGTACTGCCGTTATTGAATTGATTAAAAGCGAATATCCCGGATACTTTTTAATCTATGGACATGATCTGGAGGGAGAAATTAAAAATCTTGGAAAAATAAAAGCAGGCACTACAGCCTTTGCAGAGCATCAGTTATGCCTGGATACCATGCTGGGTCGTCCCAAACTATCAAACGCTGAACGGGCACTGGGTGCCATCATTGACCCGGAAAACCCCATACACAGATTCAAGAAAAGAGATCCCAAAGCAGAGGAATACGATTTACATCTGCAAGACCACGGTGCCAACGTGGGTGATCTGCTGGTATGCAGCATCAAACCTGATATGAAAAATCCAGAACTCAAGGCCGAGATGACACGAGATGCCATACGCAACGGATGCAATGCGTATCTGAGATACTTTTACACGCTGAGTACAGACCAGCAAAAAACAAAAAAAGACGAGACCGATGCCGCCATCCAGGTCATTAAAGCACTGGGGTACACCAGCACTGCGGCGGGCGCACGCAAAGTATTGCGACGCTACGCATTGGGTGAATTACATGAAACCTGTGTGCTGGCCAATCAGGCATTAGCCGGACAGGACGGACATAATGACCTTCTGAGTTATTTGCTGGATAGTATCAATGCGTCATACCCACCCTTATCATTAGCCACCAAACTCGGATGTGCCGAAGTAGGGGGCCAATCGTTTCTGATAGATTATACCAACGAAAAACAGGGTGAATTAAATGACACCGAAATGAAACGGATAAAAACGGCTGCATTTGAACGCATGAAAACCCTGGCAGAAAAATTGGGCGAACAAGATGAAGTTAAGCCTCAAAATATACCCCAGGCTCAGGATATTGCCCAGGCACCCACTAATCAGACGGGAGCAGTACAGGAGCGTGCGCCACTCAGACGTATCAATGCAGTACGCAGGCCAAAAAATACTGGGCGTGATACCTGAATAAAACTTGAAGCGCAAACTAAAAG
>JBPCSC010000138.1:0-6170 GCA_051007495.1 Methylococcaceae bacterium
GAGGGAATCGGCTAGGCGATTTTGGCATCCCGACGAGCGGGCATCAGGTGCAGGCGTTATGCTGCATCATGTCTACGAACCGGGTGAACAAGGGCTTGAGATCATGGGGACCCGGGCTGGCTTCAGGGTGACCCTGAAAGCTGAAGGCCGGTCGGTCGGTGCGCGCTATGCCTTGCAGACTGCCATCAAACAGGGAACGGTGAGTGGCTCTCAGGTGCGGGGGCAAGCTGGTTTCATCAACCGCAAAACCGTGATTCTGACTGGTAATGAGTACCTGCCCGGTGGCAAGGTCTTGCACCGGATGATTGGCCCCGTGATGGCCAAATTTCATCTTCAGGGTTTTGGCTCCACTGGCCAAAGCCAGCAATTGATGGCCCAGGCAAATTCCGAACAGGGGGATATGGGCCTCAAGCACGGTTTTGATGGCATTTATGGCGTAATCGCAGGGTTCTGGGTCGCCGGGACCATTAGACAGAAACACGCCATCCGGTTGCAGGGCCATCACATCGGCTGCGGGTGTTCGGGCGGGGACTACCGTCAGCCGACAGCCTTGATCAGCCAGCAATCTCAAGATGTTGCGTTTGATGCCAAAATCGTAAACCACGACATGAAGCGACCCGCCCACTCTGGTGGTATATCCAGTGCCTAATTGCCAGGAACCTTCGCTCCATTTATAGGCTTGGGCGGTAGTCACCTCTTGAGCCAAATCCAGCCCGGCGAGTCCGGGCAGTTGCCGAGCCAAATCCACCGCCTCATCCACACTCAACTCCGTACCGGCCACGATACAGCCTCTAAGCGCGCCCTTGTCGCGCAGCACACGGGTAAGTTTGCGGGTGTCGATATCGGAAATGGCCACTACGCCTTGCTCGGATAGATAATCCGGCAAACTGATGCTGGCTCGCCAGTTGCTGAGCTTGGGAGGAACATCCCGCACCACCAGTCCGCTGGCATAGACGCTCCCCGACTCGATGTCCTCGGGGTTGATACCCGTGTTGCCGATGTGCGGGTAAGTGAGTGTCACGATCTGGCGGGCGTAGGAAGGGTCGGTCAGAATTTCCTGATACCCGCTCATGGCCGTGTTGAAGACCACTTCACCCAAGGCCGTTCCCGAGGCCCCAACACTACGCCCCATCAATACGGTTCCATCTTCCAGGGCCAAAAAAGCAATAGTTTTCAAAACGCCACCTTATGACACGAAAAACGGGAAGAACTGTTCAGTTCGTCCCGTTGCAATAGTATGTAAATTCACGAATTGGCGCGGATTTTAAGTAAAACCCGTCCGTCTGTCCATGCAACATACGGCAGTCGCACTGGGTTAGGGCAGACTGGCAGGTAAGCCGAGAGCCAGATTTGGATAGCGCAGGCGGATTCCCAACACCTCTCGCATGAGGCGATTGTCCATGCGCCTGGACTCTTCCACGAACGACAGCAGACTGGCCGAAAAGCGGGTTCTTGCTTCCTCCATGCTGATAACCGGTGGGCTTTGAAGTTTGAGCACTGCGGCGACCTGCATGAAGTAATCCGTCATGGTGGTGGGATGACCGTCACTGACGTTGAACACGGTTAAATCACCCGAGTAACGAGCGGCCGCAACGCAAATGCTGGCCAGATCATCGGCATGGATGCGATTGCTGTATGGGGCCTCTTCAGGCGTGATGACAGGCAAACCGTGCTGCAATCGCTCGACTGGCAAACGACCCGGGCCGTAAATGCCGGGCACTCTCAAAATGACATACGCCACTCCGGTTTGGCTGGCCCATTCGGTCAGGCATTGCTCAGCCGCCCATCGACGTCTAGCCCTGTCGGTACGGGGCGCAAGCGGCTGGTTTTCCGTTACCCACGCGCCCTGACAATCGCCGTACACCCCACTGGTGCTGATGTACACCACTTTGCCGGGGCGTTGTCCGGGTGTCAGGTTGGTGAGAAAACGGCTGATGCGCGGGTCGTTCTCGCCACTGGACGGAGGCGGGGCAAACCAGTAGAGAACGGACGGTGGCTCCGGCAAGGGGCTGATTCTGGCTGAAATATCCAGATCACCTGCTATCAGGAGCGGAACCGGCGGGGGATGGTCGGCCCATTTCGCAGGACTTCGCACGAGAGCAGCAACAGAGCGACCTTCGGCCAGTTCGAGTTCCGCGACTCTACGGCCTATGTCACCGTAACCAATAATCAGCGCGTCTGAGGGAGGGTGGGTCATGGTTCAGCCCCTGCACGCCCGGAACGCATTCACCGGGTCGTCCTGAGTGCTGCATTCAATGAAGCGAATACGGTGACTGAGCGCGAACTGCTGCAGCGCGGCTTTGCGCTGGAGAAAGGCCTCGGCGTGCCGTTCGCGGATATTTTGATCTGCAAGCAGGGTGAGTCGCTGCGCCCCGTATGCGAAACGGGATTGTCCCGGTGGCAGGTGTTGCTCCAGGGGATCATGGATAAACACCAGAACGACCTCGGAATGTCGGGCCATGCGGGTTAGGTTGGTCAGCGCAGAAGCGTCCATCTGGCGAAAATCGCTGAGGACGTACACCAGGCTGCCCGGTCGTGCGTGAAACGCCAAACGCGCCAGCGCGTTATGAATAGCCATGCCGGAATTCAGTGCTGCATCCGCCAAACCATCGGTGCCGGCCAGTTGCACCAAGGTTTGCAACCAGCGCAACACGACCGATCGGCCACGTTTTGGACGGGACTCGGTAACCGCAGACTCGGTGAAGATGCAGCCTCCCACCCGATCTCCCCGCTGTTCCGCAGACCAGGCCAGCAAGGCGGCCAGATGAGCCGCCATCACCGACTTGAACAGGCCACGGGTGGCAAAACGCATACTTGCGCGGTAATCCACGGCCAGCAGCACCGGTCGTTCCCGCTCCTCCCGAAACAGTTTGGTGTGGGGTCTGGAGGTTCGCGCTGTCACGCGCCAATCCAGATTGCGGGCATCATCACCCGGAGCGTAAGGACGGGATTCATCGAACTCCATACCCCTACCCCGAAACATCGACCGATAAGCACCAGAACCCACCGAGGTACGGCGAGCCTGGGTACGCCACCGGCGTGAGGCAGCGACCTGGGCCAGTTGCAGCAAATCATTAAATGCCGGAATAACCCTGTTCAAAATTTTCTGATCCGGGCGATGAGTTCATAGGCGCGACGTATCTGCTGGGTTTTTTCCGTAGCCAGGCGGATATTGTCAGGCGAAGCCCCTTGTGCCGTGAGTTTGTCGGGGTGATGCAGGCTCATCTGCTTGCGATAGGCTTTTTTCACCTCTGCTTCGCTGGCGGCTACCGGAATACCCAAAAGCGCGTACGCCTGTACCAGTTGCACGGCTTCCTTGGCCGGATTCCTCATGCGTCGATCCTGTTTCTGATGCTTGCGATCCTGGGCCAGACGCTGTTCGGTTTCAGCGCGGGTTTTGATGAGACGGAACTCAAAGCGGGTGATACCCAGGAAATCGGCTATGCGCTGGAGGATCAATTCCTTGGCTTCAACCAATTCGCCATCGGCATAAGCGCACTCCATTTGCCATTCCAGAAAACGTCTGAACAATGCGTGGCGGCGGGCGCAATCGGCACGCAGTTTATCCAGTGCTTCTTCCAGGACAAAATCGGGTTGCTTGCCCTGATTGTAAAGATTGGCCGCCACCTTGCGGATTTCATCAGGCAATTCCATGCGATCCATGATGACCCGTGCGGCATTCAGTTCGGCTTCCGACACGCGACCGTCGGCCTTGGCGATATAGCCTAGAACCAAAAAAGTGGTATCAAAGAACGTCCATTGGGCGCGGTTGATGCTTTCCGGCGACAGGTCGGAATCCAGCAGGCCAATGTTTTGCAGGTTGCGATCGAATTGATGACCCAGGGTTGCCCCCAGCAAAGCCCCTACAGGCCCGACCAGGGAAAACCCTAAAATGCCACCGACGACTTTTCCCAGCCAACTCATATAGTGTTTTCCAGCGTATGGTTCTTGCAAAGAGGAGGTCAAAATTACATGATTGCAGCCTTTTCTCAAAGGCCCAACATGAGCAACACGCACACCCTGTACGAAAGCCATCTGCCCCGACTGAAACGGGTGGGGCGTGGCAAAGTTCGTGACCTTTACGAAATCGACAGCCAGCACTGGCTGATCGTGACGACCGACCGGCTATCGGCCTTCGACTGCATCCTGCCGGATCCCATACCGGGTAAAGGTCAAGTCCTGACCCGCGTGTCCCGGTTCTGGTTTGACCGGCTTCAGTCCATCATTCCCAATCATCTCGCCACACAGGATGTGAACGACGTGATCACAGCACCCGACGAACAGGCTCAACTGGCAGGCCGGGCCTTACTGGTACGCAGACTGACTCCCCTGCCCATAGAAGCCGTGGTTCGGGGTTATCTGATTGGTTCGGGCTGGAAAGATTATCAGAACCACGGGGTTCTGTGTGGCATCCGCTTGCCACCCGGCTTGCAATTGGCCGACAAACTACAAAACCCCATATTCACACCCTCAACCAAAGCCGAGCAGGGCCAGCACGATGCCAATATCGGTTTCGACGAAGTAGCCAGGCGCATCGGCGCGGATTTGGCCGAGCAAGTGAGGGAAGTGAGCCTGAAACTCTACACCGAGGCCGCCACCTATGCCGAAGCACGCGGCATCATCATAGCCGACACCAAGTTTGAATTTGGTCTTGATGAAGCCGGAACCCTATACCTGATTGACGAAGCACTAACACCCGATTCCTCACGTTTTTGGCCCGCTGAAAGCTACCGGCCCGGCATCAGTCCACCCAGTTTCGACAAGCAGTTTGTTAGGGATTATCTCGAAAGCCTGGACTGGGACAAACGCCCGCCGGCCCCGCATCTGCCTCCTGACATCATAGAAAAGACCAGCGAAAAATACCGCGAGGCCGAAATCCGCCTGACAGAAACTTGATGGGATATACAATTTTTTCTGATTTTGCAGTAGAATCCGCCCCCTCATGATGCTGGCGTAGCTCAGTCGGTAGAGCAGCTGATTTGTAATCAGCCGGTCGCGAGTTCGAATCTTGTCGCCAGCTCCAATCAATTCAGGCTCCCGGAGGGATTTCCTCCCGGAGCTTTTTTTTTGCCAGGCAGGCAACCCGCCCACCAAAACACCCGCACCCCGGTTAATCCGTTGAACTGAGCACCCGCGCCAGAATTTTGTCCCGCATTCCGCACATCTTTCCTTGAGGTAACCCAACCATGAGCACCCCCGATATCATCGCAGTCAAAAATTATCTGCTTGATTTACAAGCATCCATTTGCAAGGGTCTTGAACAGGAAGAACCAACGGCCCGTTTTCAGGAAGATGCCTGGCAATACGCCAACGGACTCGGCGGCGGACGCAGCCGTGTGCTGGCTGGCGGCCAAACGTTTGAGCAGGGTGGGGTTAATTTGTCCCACGTACAAGGCAACAACCTCCCGCCTTCAGCAACGGCGCACCGCCCTGAACTGGCTGGCCGATCCTTCCAGGCCGTGGGCGTTTCTCTGGTGATTCATCCGCTCAATCCCTACATTCCCACTTCCCACGCCAATGTGCGGTTTTTTATAGCGGAGCAGGAAAACGAAGAACCCATCTGGTGGTTTGGTGGCGGTTTCGATTTGACCCCTTACTACCCCTTCGAAGAAGACGCCATCGCCTGGCATCAAACCGCCCGACAGGCTTGTCTGCCGTTTGGTGATGAAGTCTATCCACGCTTCAAACAATGGTGTGACGAATACTTTTTTCTGAAACACCGGAATGAAACTCGGGGTGTAGGCGGGCTGATTTTAGATGATCTGAACGAATGGGGGTTTGAACAAACCTTTGCGTTTATGCGCAGCGTGGGCGATCACTACTTAAAGGCTTATTTGCCCATCGTGCAGCGTCGCAAAGAAACCGCCTACGGCGAACGTGAACGGAATTTTCAGTTGTACCGCCGAGGGCGGTATGTGGAGTTCAATCTGGTTTATGATCGGGGAACCTTGTTTGGGCTGCAATCAGGAGGCAGAACGGAATCCATACTGATGTCTCTGCCCCCTGTGGCGCACTGGCAATATAACTGGAAGCCGGAAGCCGGCAGCCCTGAAGACCATCTCTATCAACATTTCTTGAAACCTAGAGAATGGCTATGAACCCAAAAGCCGCGATTAAACACCGGTTTTTGTCTTATTGATGCCGGGTTTCATGCACAGCCTGTTTCACAC
>JBPCSC010000139.1:0-12495 GCA_051007495.1 Methylococcaceae bacterium
TTAACGGCCAGTTAATCATGAACCCCCCTGTATCACAGCTGATGCCGAGGCAGGCCTCTTCGATTTCGGATCGCACACGGTCGCCCTTGGCACCGCGCCCGCTAGAGGCGGATGGTAGTACAGAGGCCGGGATGTTTCCATATACTGATCCGGGTGGCGTGAACGCCATATTCCGCTTTTATTTTAATATGGGGGCCTGGTTTCCTCGGCCAGTTTCATAAATTCTTCGGGTATTTCTATATCTGTGGGTGGGCGGGGTTTTTCGGTGGCGTAGATTCCCGCCACTTTGAGTTGATACACATAAGCCAGTATCTGGGCCACGGCGGTGTATAAACCGGCAGGTATTTCTCGATCCAGTTTGGTTGAATAGTATAAGGCGCGGGTCAGTGGCGGCATGGATAACAGGGGCACTCCTGCTCCTATGGCCTGGTTTCTTATTTGAGCGGCTATTAAATCACCCCCTTTGGCAACCAGTTTGGGCGCAATCATGGTGTCTTGATCGTATTTTAATGCCACGGCGTAATGGGTGGGGTTGGTTAATACCACATCAGCTTGAGGCACCTGTTCCATCATGCGTTTCTGCGACATTTCATACTGCAAGCCGCGTATTCGACTTTTGACTTCAGGCTTGCCTTCCGAATCCCGCATTTCATCCTTGATTTCCTGTAAGGTCATTTTGAGTTGGCGTTTGTAATCCCAGAGTTGATAAGGCACGTCCAGCGCGACTATCAATACCAGCGAGGAACATAACCATAAAAGCGTGGATACGATCATGCCGTTGGCGTGGTCGGTGGCCACCATGAACGGAAAGCTAATCAGTGATCTGATTTCATCAAAACGGGAATGCAGCAGCAGGTAGGTTACCAAGCCCACTATTACTATTTTGAGCAGACCTTTAATTAACTCTACCAGGGCCTGCATGGATACCATACGGCCTAGTCCGGTTATCGGGTTGAGTTTGTCGAATTTGGGTTGCAGGTTGCTGCCGGTGAAATGCAAACCGCCAATCAGGGCCGGGGCAATCAGGGCCGCCAGGGTGGTAATCAATACTATGGGGGCTACCATTAAACCCGCTTTGATAAGGTCGTGTGTGAAATGTAGCCTGACGGCGGCAGGATCAAGTAAATCCCGTCGGCTTATTTTGAAATCCCACTCAAACAATTCCCTGAATCCTTCCATCAGGCTATGACCAAACACCATCAAGGCAATAATGCCGGATAACAGCACGACTACGGTGTTGAGTTCTCTGGATCTTGGTATTTGCCCGCGCTCCTGGGCTTGAGTCAGGCGTTGCTGGGTGGGTTCTTCTGTGCGTTCCTGGTCGCTTTCTTCTGCCATGCGATGACCTGCAAGTGGTGGGAGTATGAATGAGGAAATGCTGTGTGGGGCGGGTTTCCATACCCAAAGGCGGCCTATGCCTGGGTCGCGCTTTACTGAGGCCAGGCCGGTTGACCACATAAACGGTCTGAAGTACCCTGCCCTCGCCGTTGGTTCGGGTGTTCAATCCTGGCTGCGGCTCACTTCTACAGGCTTATGCCCATAATCCAGTTAACCAGGTCTTCCATGTTTAATCTCAGAGTAATGCTGAATCAATTTCTTATCTATCCGGTGCATACCAGTTTTTTTGCAGCCGTTTTGGGTTTGTTGCTGGTCATGCCGTTGATCCGCCCGCCACTCATCATTTCAGCCATATTGGTGGGAATGCTGGTGTACCTCTCCCTGTTTTTTGGCGGCAAGTTTGCCTTGGCCGCTGCTCGCAAGAGTTAAGCAGAGGTTTAATCTTAGCCTGTGAATACGCCTTCTTTTCCCACCGCCAGTTTGATACGCCGCTTGGCCGCCCTGGTTTATGACACGTTGATCCTCGGCGGGCTTTGTTTTGTGGCGACGCTAGTATTGGTGTGGCTGAATGGCGGCCAGGCGTTTGCCGCGTATGATGCTCGGCTATCCGTCTGGCTGATGATGGTCTGCTTTGTGTTTGTCGGTTGGTGCTGGACGCACGGCGGTCAAACACCTGGCATGCGGGCCTGGAACATCCGGGTTGAAGGAGAAAACGGCCAGTGTTTGAGTTGGACTCAAGCACTGGTTCGTTTTCTTTCTGCCGGGCTGTCTTTAGTGTGCCTGGGTAGCGGTTATCTGTGGATGTTGATTGATTCCGAAAAGCGTACCTGGCCCGATCGCTGGTCGGGTACGCAAGTCGTCTACATCCGGGGGGTTAAGGTTCAGCCCCCAAAGGATGAAGGATAAAATTTGTCCGCGCCATCCATGTTGCCGGTGTCTCGGTAGGTCAGTGGTGTGGCGTGCGGGTGACACAGCAGACCATCCACCACCCGACCTAAAATGATTACGTGATCCCCGGCAGGGTGGCTGTCTACAACTTCACACTCAAACCAGGCTAATGCCTCGGTCAGCAATGGACAGCCCGTAGTGCCGCTCTGCCAGTCTATTCCCACCAGCTTGTCAGGCAAACCCGGGGTTCCAAAATGACCGGCCAGTTCTGATTGATCCTGCCCCAGTACATTCACTGAAAATACCTGGCTACTCTCCAGCAGGGGGTAGGTGGAACTATGTGGATTGACACTCAGTGCCAATATCAGCGGCTTGAACGAAACCGGGGTAATCCAGGCCGCAGTAAATGCACTTTTACGCCCTCCCCCAGTCACACCGACCACATAAACACCCAGGCTGATTCGCTTGAACAATTCGGCAATCTTTGCACCCATAACGCTTACCTCTACGGTTGATGAACAATAAAAAATGAAAACACTGACTCACTTCAATGAACGTGGCCAGGCGCAGATGGTGGATGTGGGGGATAAACCCGACACCCGCCGTGTCGCCCGGGCCGAAGGCTACATTCAAATGCAGCCGGAAACACTGGAACGAGTGTGTTCCGGTGACCACAAAAAAGGCGATGTTTTGGGCATCGCCCGCATCGCCGGCATCATGGCCAGCAAGAACACCGCTGATCTGATTCCACTCTGCCATCCTTTGGTGTTGAGTCAGGTGAGTGTGGATTTTGAAGCACAACCCGAGCATAGCCGGATACGCTGCCAAGCCACCACCCACACCACAGGCCCTACTGGCGTGGAAATGGAAGCCCTTTTAGCCGTGCAAATTGCCTTGCTGACCATCTACGATATGTGCAAGGCGGTCGATCGCGGCATGACGATGGTGTCTGTCGGCCTGATTGAAAAAAGCGGCGGCGCGTCGGGCCACTGGGTGGCTTCCTCTAATTCCTGACGACTAATCCCTACAACCAACCCCAAACCGAGAATTGCCATGTCCATCAAACCCAGCGAAATCACCCCACAAGCGTTCTATCAATCACGACGCGATTTTATCAAGACCAGCCTGTCGGGTTCGGTCGGCTTGCTGCTGAATGCGTCCGTCGGTCAGGCCGACGAAGCACGATCCAGCGATGAGAAACTCACTTCTCTGGAAGACGTGACCCATCACAATAATTTTTACGAGTTCGGCACCGACAAAACCGACCCGGCCCGCAATGCCCATACCCTTAAAACTCAGCCGTGGACGGTGGTGGTCGATGGTGAAGTGGCCAGGCCGCGCCGTTTTGACCTTGACGAATTACGCAAACTCGCACCTATGGAAGAACGCATTTACCGTCTGCGCTGCGTGGAGGGGTGGTCTATGGTGATTCCCTGGCTGGGCTATTCTCTGGTTGAACTGATGAAACAGGTTGAACCCACTCGAAATGCGAAATTCGTGGAATTCACCACACTGATGGATAAGGAACAAATGCCGGGCCAGCGATCATCAGTGCTGGATTGGCCCTACGTGGAAGGTTTGCGTATTGACGAGGCCAGTCATCCGCTCACCCTGCTGGCGATGGGCGTGTACGGAAAAGATTTGCCCAACCAGAATGGGGCTCCCGTGCGGTTGATCGTGCCGTGGAAATACGGATTTAAAAGTGGCAAGTCGTTGGTGCGCATTCGGTTCACCGAAAATATGCCTAAAACCACCTGGAATGTGGCGGCACCTTCGGAGTATGGTTTTTATGCCAATGTCAATCCGGCGGTGAGCCATCCCCGTTGGAGCCAAGCCAAGGAACGCCGCATCGGTGAGTTTTTCAAGCGGCCTACCCTGCCCTTTAACGGGTATGCCGACCAGGTGGCCGGGCTTTATTCCGGCATGGATTTAAGCCAATTCTTCTAAGCCTCAACCCGAACACGGGTTCCAACCGACACCCGATCAAACAGGGTGATGATCTGGTGTTGAAGCATGCGAATGCACCCATGCGAAGCTGGTGTTCCTGTAACGCCGTGATCAGGGCTTCCGTGTATGTAGATATACCGCTTGGCCGTGTCGACCGAACCGTATCGGTTAAAGCCCGGCTCCAGCCCTCCCAGCCACAGTATGCGGGTCAGTATCCAGTCTCGTTCTGGATACTGAGTGGCCAGCGATTCGTCGTAGTATTCACCGGTGGGGCGACGACCCACAAACACGGTGCCTAAGGGTTGGCCCGCGCCAATCCGGGCCCGGATCACCAGCCAACCACGCGGGGTTCCGCCGCTGTTGGTTTGCTCACAAGCCCCTTTGAGGGCCGTAGACACCGGGTATTCGTGTGTCACAGTCCCCCGCTCAATCAGTTCCAGACGCTGGGCAGACAAGCTCACCCGTACGTAGCGTTCGAGTGTGGAAACGTCCATCCTCAACCCCGCTCAAACCACGCCATAGACTCCACATGCGCCGTGTGCGGGAACATATCCATCACGCCGGCACGCATCAAGCGGTATTGGTGACGATGCACCAGAGTGTCGGCATCCCGGGCCAGCGTGGCCGGATTGCACGACACATAAACAATGCGCCGCGCCTGCCAGGCGGGAATGCACTCAAGAATTTCGGCAGCCCCGGCCCGGGATGGATCCAGCAATATCTTGTCGTATTGGCGTTCTGACCAGAGGTGTCCGCTGACGGATTGGCTAAGATCGGCAACATGAAAGCTTACATTTTCCACACCATTTAACACGGCATTTTCCCTTGCGCGAGTCACCGAGGTGGCACTGCCTTCGACCCCCACGACGTGGGCCGCACGCGTCGCCAGAGGCAGGGTGAAATTGCCTATGCCGCAAAACAGATCCAGTATGGTTTCGTCAGGTTTGGGGTCGAGTATGTCCAGAACCCTGGCCACCATGGCCCGGTTGATGGCCGTGTTGACCTGGGTGAAATCGGTAGGCTCAAAACGAAAGTGCAGATCGGCAGCCGGTATCCGGTAGACCGGCCGTTCCGGGGAAGAAGGATACAAAGGGATGACGGTTTCAGGCCCGCCGCGTTGCAGGTAAACCGCATAATCAAACTGCTGGGCCAGTTTGATCAGACGTTCCAGATCAGCAGGTGTTGGTTCTTCCAGCATACGGAAGATCAAAAATACAGCGTCGTCATCATCTACAGCCACTTCGATTTGTGGCACTCGTTCCCTGATGGATAAATCGTTGATGCAGTCGGCCAAATCCCTTAGGTGTTCGCCCACTCGCGGGTGCAACACCAGGCATGATTCGAGGTCGGCCACCAGACCACTGCCCCGTTCCCGAAACCCCACCATGAGTTTGTCGCGCTTTCGCACAAACTTAACCCCCAATCGGGCTTTGTGGCGGTATCCCCAGTGAGGGCCTGTCAAGGGAGTAAAGGCCTCAGGCTCATCCAGTCGACCTATGCGTTTGAGTTGTTCCATCAACAATTCTTGCTTGATGGTTATTTGTTGGGTCTCGGCCAGATGTTGCAGGCTGCACCCACCGCATACCCCGAAATGGGCGCAGCGCGGAGTGACTCGATAAGGCGAGGCCACTTCTATGTGTACGGCCCGGCCTTCGGCGTAATCCCGCCGCACATCGGTATACACAAACCCCACCTGCTCTCCGGGCAAAGCCCCTTCGATAAATACCGGACGGCCTTCGATTCGGGCCAAACCTCGCCCTTCATGGGTAAAGGACTCTATGCCTGCCGGATGAATACCTTCCGGCAGTTTTTTTATACGGGTGCGTCGCGTCATTAGTGTGCTGGTGTTGGCTCAGTCTCTGTGCGTTCCGAAAGCGACTCACGCTTGACGAAGCCTGCACCGCTGACATCAATCAGAGCGGCGGTATTTGACAATAGTATGGAATAGAACAAACCATTACTCAGGAAAAGGCAGATCGACATAACCATAAAATCAACACCCAACGGCACCAGGAAATTGGCACCTTGTCGGTTCACAAAAGCGCGAGCCAGATCAAACAGCGTAGAAAGATCACGCAAATGCGCCTGGCCCAAAAGAATGGAAGCGGCTGAGGGTTTGGGTATGCCATCCAAACACCAGGCCACTGAGAGCGTGGCCTCTGTCATGGTCTGATTACAAAACCCGGGCAACCCGACATAACACACTTTTCGCCCCGTCAGTTGCAGGCTTTTGATCGCACGGGTACGCCCCCACTCCAGTGGTTCGTTGAAATAATCATCGAAACCATAGGTATCCATCAGGTTTTTTCCTGTTTCCTCGTTATCCACAACCACATAAATGGCAAAAGGTTTAGGGTTCATTTGAGTCACAGGAGTAGACCAATGGCGACTGCGCAGACTGGCAAGCAAAGGATAAATCAGCCCTTTCGCCGATGGATGGCTCAACAAGGCACAATCAAAAACAATCGTGTTGATGGTGTTGGCGCGTTCCATCGCAGCCAGATCACGAATGAAAAGCCCGTTTTCCAGGCCGGTCATGATGACTTGGCGAGAGGTGTGCGGGCCTAGTGTATCCATCTGTAAGCCCATGCGGGTGGTCAGGAAAACCGCAGTGCGACTCAACCCCAGGAAAGGCAACCCCATCAGAAAAGCCCCCATCATCCAGGGACTCAGAAGAGAACCCGTTTCCACACACATTTGGGTGAGTTCGGTTTTACCCGAGACCGCCTGTTCCAGTTCCTGGCGCACATCAGATAAAACCACGGGTAGTTTTTGCAGCTTGATTTCCATAGTACCCTCCACCACCACGAACCCGGCCACTACAGCATCATCCACAGTGAACGCTTCACCTGGGCTGCCCGTATCCAACATGGGCCGCATACGGCCTTTGCCCTTTGTTACCACTCCCGGAAAAGGAATCATATCTCCAGGATTGAGTATGATGGCCGTGCCACTGGTCACCTGACTCAGCGGCATTTCAAGTTCGGCCCCATCATTAGACACCCAGACATGCTCGACCGAATGACCCAGTTTGGTGGCTAATTGATGGCTGAAATTCTTTTCGGTTTTTATCTCCTTGCGTCGCTTGGCCATTTGCAGGATCAAATCCAGTGCTGCCAAACTGTACAGACCGGCGGCCAGGCAAGTGATCAATCGCACGGTTCTTTGTGAATCGGACTCCACCCGCCTTTGACGCAGTTCCCTTATGGCCCCCTGAAAAATGGGGGTGGCCACACAGAGAATGCTGGGCAAACTCATTACCACCAGCAAGGGCGTACTCAAAAGCACCCCGGAAACCGACAGACCCAAAGCCACGCCAGACAGGCGCATATCGCGCCTGACCCGCTCCGGTGAAACAATAAGCTTTGCAGGAAGGACGGGGTCGGATTCAACTTCGGCGGTATCGGTGGCTTTTCCAAGCACCTCAATTTTGTTTTTTCGGTTTTTGATGGCTTTGACTCCCGCAAGGGTAAGCCCCCCCAAAGCCAGGAGTTGTAATACAAACATAAGCTTACGCCTCTCGAATTTTGCCTTGAACCAAAGTCAGAATGCGATCTGCCTGCGCGAGACACGTCTCATCTCGACTCACCACGATCAGCGTCTTGCCCATTCTTTTCAGAGACGGGAGGATTTCCTGATACAACCGTTCAAGAAACTCAGGATCCTGTTCTCCCAAAATACCGTCCACTACCAATATCGGACGGTCTTCTAAAATTGTTTTCAGTAAGAGAACCCGCTTGCTTTCAGCGGTAGACAGGGGCGTGCGGGGTACCCACAAACCCTCAACACAGTGAAGTTTGGTGGTTAGATCCAGTTGTTCCAGCCAATGCGGCATCTGGCGGGACTCTTCCGAATGCAGAGCCAGCATACTTGGAGTTTCAGACCAGGCCACGGCGAAAAGCTCGCGCATAATGGGAAGATTATCTGGTTCCATTGGCAGGCCGTCGATCAAATAAGACCCGGAAAACCCGCTCTGTATACCCGTCAGAATGCTCAACAGGGTGGTTTTGCCGCAACCGCTGGAACCGGTTATACCTATCCATTCGCCGGCCTTGATCGACAGATCCAAGGGGCCTAACTCAAAGGAAATGCCTCCCGCCGCATCAAACCGACGAAGATGCAGCTTATCCATTTGCACGCTGGAAAATGTCTTGGTGGGGTCATGGGAAACTCGTCCGGGTGACTCGAAATGAGGCGATTTCTGGATGACACCGTCCAGACGGTTCATTTCTTCCACTGCCGCACTGGCTCTAGCCAACGACGGAAAATGCCCCAGCACGGACATCACTTCCATCATCAAGTAAAGGGTAGCCAACACCAGTTTAAGCGTGTCGGTTTCCCATCCTCCGATCAAACCCGGAACAAATACCAGGAGACTCAACAGCATCAGATGGAACAGCGTGTAGCCAAAGGTAAACTGACCCACTACCGCCAGATTGATGGCCTTCTTCTCCTGGGTCAGGCCCACAAGCTGGCGATTGTATTGCGCCAAAGCCTCGTCGCTACTACGGCGGGATTGTCTGATTTCTCGTGTGTCGGTGAGAAATCGCTGCACGAACTGGAAGAAAATCTGATGACTGGCCCAGGTGGTTGCCAGTTTCACCATTAACCAGGGTTGTATGAACGCCCGCTGTATCACCAGGTAAAGTACCAAAGTGACCGCAGTAACGAGAGAGAAAATCGGCGACAGGGTAACCAGGTAGATGAGTATGAACACCATCACTGCCATAGACCGAACCAACAGAATGGCCGGCAGCACTGCTTGCGATATGATCTGGCTGTCCTTGACCAGAATGGCACGCGAGGGTGCGTCAAGCACATCCACCAGATAGCCCAGATCGGCGTAGCGCAGACGGGCCGCCAACAGCAGGCGTTTTTTGAGTACGGCATTTTCAAGCGATACAGCCATCTGCGACAAGGCAAAAAATTGAGTGGCAACCGTCAACACCAACAGCAACAGCAAGGTCATCATGACCTGCGAACTGGAAACACTGGCGGCAATCTCCTCAATGGCCAGATTCACGGTAATAAGCATACCCCCACCGGCCACGGCCGAAAGCATCAGGAGTATGGCTAATCTGATTTTGGGAAAATCAGGATCGGAACGTAATAATTGAATTAAAGCGGGCATGGCACTTCACGACACTGGGATAAAATCAGGAGGGAATACGCCCCCATTTCATAGGTGTGAACCACTTCTGTCAATGGGGGAGGAACTGGGGTTTTGGGCTGGGCCCGACTGCGCGGGGTTCGATTCTTCCTCACTCACAAGCAAACATTTACCATGAATGCGGCATCGCTCATTCAGCGACTGGACAACTTATATGCGCGAACCACTGGCTTTAAGGATTCCATAGGCTATCCGTGCAATCTTGAGTTGGACTATCTTGCTCCTCTGCAGGGTTTATTGTCACGGCCCCTCATCAACGTTGGGATTCCATCACCCGAGGATAAGGTCAACCACGCTTTGTCTACGGCAGATTTCGAACGGGAAGTCATTCGTTTTGTGGCTCGTCTTTACGGTCTGTCCGAGCAGGACATTTACCACGGATACATTACGTCAGGAGGGACTGAGGCCAATCTTTATGGTTTGGCCAGAGCACGGGACGACTGGCCTGACGCCACACTATATTTTTCCAGCAGCAGTCATTATTCGATCGTTAAAAGTGCCCGGCTGCTGGGATTGAAGCACCGGATCATCGCTACGCAGCCTGCGGGCGAAATGGATTATGCCAGACTGACGGACGAACTGGGGCGCGAGCGGCCGCAATCCGTCATCCTCTCACTGAATATAGGCACCACCATGACCGGCGCTATAGATCGAGTCGAAACCGCGCTGGCTGTGCTGCGGCAGCGGGGCATTGAGCGTTTTCACATACACTGTGATGCTGCCCTGTTCGGCATGATGCTGCCTTTTCTGCCTGATTCACCCTGCCCGCATTTCAGCCAGCCGATACACAGCCTGGCCATTTCAGGACATAAATTTTTAGGCTGCCCCTTTCCATGCGGAATGGTTATTACGCGCCGACAACCTGAAGCCTGCCCCATCGAATACATACACAGCCACGACACCACTCTGCTCGGTTCACGTAACGGCCATGCCCCGGTTTTTCTCTGGTACGCACTGACGACACGCGGCCTGGCAGGACTGAAACAGGAAGTCGATGAATGTATCGAAAATGCCAGACACCTTGAAAAAGGCTTAATCCGTGGTGGCTACCCACATTTCAGAAACGATTACTCCAATATAGTCTGTCTGCAAAAACCCGGCGATGAGGTCATTCGGAAGTGGAATCTGGCGGTAGAAGACGCATGGGCCCATGTAGTGGCTATGCAGCACGTCAATCGGGAACGGCTGGATCGGTTTCTTCATGACGTATGCCACTTTTAGTGTTTGACTTCCGCAGTCCCAAGACTTAAGCCGCCAGCATCACTCATGCTAATGCAATCCACCGGACAAGGTGAAACACACAATTCACAACCCGTACATTCCGAAGCGATGACCGTATGCATGAAACGAGACGCACCCAAAATGGCATCGACCGGACAGGCCTGAATGCACAAAGTGCAACCGATGCAGCGTGTCTCGTCGATCACGGCCACCCCCAAAGGCTTGGTTTGGGTCGGTCCGGTGTGTCGTGTTCGGGTATCCGAATCCAGCAGTCTGGCCAAGGCTCTCAGGGTGTCTTCGCCGCCCGGTGGGCACTGATCAATGTCAACCCGATTGTCGGCTATGGCCTCAGCATAAGGCCTACAGCCAGGATAGCCGCACTGGGCACACTGAATTTGCGGCAACAAAGCATCGATACGCTCAACCAGAGAATCCGGACGAGGCGGCAAGGCACGGATGACTTGATCCAGCAACCAGCCAAGCAGAGCAGATAACAGCGTAGTAAACAGCAGAGTGAAAAACATTTAGTGGGTGACCGAAATTTCTTTTCAGTTAAATACATACATAAAAAACAAGGATATATTTCATTTATGGTAAGCATCACCCTGCTGCTAAAACAAGACCTCTCAACCATTAACGGGTGGTCATCAACCGCGTTATTAAATAAATTGACACACCAGAACACTACCAATTGAACTCATTTTGCTGGTATGCTTGACAACAGTGAAGTCGAAATTTGTGAGGCGCAACCTGATTGCAGTCACAACTGAAATCAATGCGACCCCCTCCTGAATGGCTCAATTCACTGGCTGCCATCCGGCAGAACACCCCCCCAACCTTTAGCTAAACCATCATGTAGGAGGCTTTCTCATGCCTGTTGATCTAACCACCCTTACCACCAATATATCCGATGGCCTTTCCAGCGTGTTGAACGCTCTGGCCAATCCTACCGATGCCATTAGTACCGTCACATCCGCTGTAACTGATGCGGGTTCTACGACCGGTGCTACAGCGACTACAGGTACGGGTCTATCCCTATTTGTAAAAACGTCGCCATTGGCTTTGGTTACCGCCAATCCGGTGCTTATTCTGGCCGCACTTGGCGGTGGCTTGTGCGTTATAGGTCTCATTGACGCAATCAGTGATTTCCGTGAAAACAGACGCAACAATCTGATGAGTTCTGCGCCACAACCAGAACAGGTTCAAAAAGCCTGATACCAAGGAAAGCACTCCAACGGGTGTATAAAACAACCCGGTTAGAGAAACTCTTGTCACTGTCCCATGCTGAATTTCTTTCCAGACTCCCAGACGATTCAGTCGGTGCGGGCAACGCATTTAATTTGGTAACCTCGAAATATTCCGTATACCCGAGTCATCATGCAAACTCCAGAAAAACCCATTCTGCCTGATTTCCTTAATTTCTCACTCAGTAGTACCGAGTCGGAATCCCTTGAAGGAACAGACGACCTATCGAAAGCAAGAGCACGATTCAGACGGTGGTTATGGGGTAGAGTGCCAGCCTTCGTGATTTCACTCATAGTATTCATAACCCTGCTTGTCATTCTGTGGCATCGTGTAGTTGTCATTATAAGCCCCGGGTATAACGGAGTATTGTTCCACCTGTTTAGCGGTACCGAAGTGGATTATGTTTATACAGAAGGATTAAATATAATCAACCCACTCAACACGATGTACATTTATGAAACGCGTAAACAGATTGCCCTACATGAATTCAACATCCTCAGCAACAAGGGATTGACCATACAATTATCTCTTGCCATACGTTATCAACCCGAGGTGGAAGTATTAGGATTGCTCCATCAAAAAGTAGGGCCTGATTACCTGAACAGGGTTATTGTTCCCCAGATAGAATCCGTCATGCGTAAGCAGTTGGGTAACTACGACGCTGAAGACATATATACAAACAAGGA
>JBPCSC010000140.1:0-11386 GCA_051007495.1 Methylococcaceae bacterium
AACTGAAGGTGGGATTATAATTTCGTCCTGAACCTCCCCACACGCCCATCCGTTCGCAAAACAAACGGCCTGTGGTGGGGGCATTTCAATCAAGAGTAGATAATCAAAATGATCAAATATCTGAGTCAATGGGCCGTTTTGGCCGTAAGTGTGTTGTGGTCGCTGTCGGCAGCGGCTCATACAGGCGTGGGGACAGTGCATGGGTTTGTAGCCGGTTTGATGCACCCGATGATGGGGCTGGATCACCTGTTCGCTATGCTGGCTGTAGGATTATGGGCCGTTTATCTGGGCGGCAGGGCGATGCCGGGGTTGCCTTTGGCGTTTATCGGGCTGATGTCAGTAGGCGCGAAGCTGGGGTTTTCCGGTTACGTATTGCCTCATGCTGAACTGGGCGTTACCTGGTCAGTGGTCGTTTTCGGTGTGGCCCTCTGGCGTGGCTGGTCTATACCGACTCTGCTGGCCGGGGCCATGACGGCCAGCTTCGCCGTGTTTCATGGGTATGTGCATGCGGCAGAAGCCGGCCAGATGACTGACTCGACTGCGGCTTATCTTTACGGATTTTTAGCGGCGACGGCTTTGCTGCACGGTGTGGGTGTAGGCTTGGGATGCTGGATGCGTTCTGCCGTGTGGTGCCGTCAAGCGTTCGGTTTGGTGTGCACCGGAACCGGGCTGTACTGGTTGGTGACCGGAGTCTAAACCGGAACCATTCAGCCATGACGCTCCAGCGGCAACGCCTCACCATTAGCGGTGTGGTTCAGGGTGTGGGGTTTAGGCCCTACGTATACCGCTTGGCCACCCATTGCGGCTTGAGTGGATGGGTGGCCAACACTCCGGGTGGGGTGGCGCTGGAAATTCAGGGTGAGGCGAGCAGTCTGGAGGCATTCAGGCAGCGTTTGCCGCTTGAATGTCCGTCTGCGGCCCGCTTGGACACGCTGACCGCAGAACCCCGTCCGCTGCAAGCGGATTCCGGGTTTGAGGTCAAGGCCAGTCACTCGGATGGGCAGGTCGCCGGGTTCGTGTTACCCGATCTGGCCCCTTGCGCCCAATGTCTGTTTGAATTGTTTGACCCAGCCAATCGTCGTTACCGCTATCCCTTCATCAGTTGCACCGACTGCGGCCCGCGTTGGAGCCTGATGACGGCACTCCCGTTTGATCGAGTACGCACCACCATGGCCGGGTTTCGTTTGTGTCAGGTGTGTGAGGCTGAGTACCGGGATTCCTCTCAGCGCCGGTTTCACGCCCAAACCCAATGCTGTGCCGATTGCGGCCCACAATTAAGCCTTACCGACCGCTACGGAAACCTCATGGCCCGGGCCGAATCCGCCCTGGAACAGGCCATAAGCGTACTGGAACAGGGCAAAATTCTGGCGGTGAAAGGCGTAGGCGGTTATCAACTGCTGGTTGATGCCACTCAGGAGGCTGCGGTAACGCGCCTTAGACTACGCAAGTCACGCCCGGCCAAACCGCTCGCCATACTGTGTGCCACCACAGAAGATGCCCGTCGCTGGGCCTTGGTCTCGAACAGGGAGCAGGCGGCACTGGAATCCGCTGCCGCCCCCATCGTGTTGCTGCAGAAGAATCCTTCGGCCCATCCCGGCCTGGCTCAGGCGGTTACGTTTGATCTCCCCTTGATCGGCATACTGCTTCCGTCTTCCCCTCTACATCATCTTTTGATTCGCGCCCTTGGTTTTCCCTTGGTAGTCACCAGCGGCAACCGCAGTGGCGAACCCCTCGCCACCGACAACCACGACGCTGTGGTGCGTTTGGCTGATCTGGCTGATGCGTTTCTGAGCCACGACCGCCCCATCCAGCGTGCCCTGGATGATTCAATCCTGCGTATCGTGGCGGATGACATCCTGATGTTGCGCCGTGCCCGTGGGTACGCACCCACCGTGCGTTTGCACCAAACCGTGCCGCCGCGCCTCGCTTTGGGCGGGCATCTCAAAAGCACTATTGCGATGGGGCGGGGCGATCATCTAATCCTCAGCCAGCATTTGGGTGATCTCGACAATGCGGCAAGTGTTGCCCATTTCCAGGACACTGTGGCCGATTTGACCCGGATGTTTGCCGTCAAGCCGATTGAGACGCGATGTGACCGGCATCCCGATTACGGCTCCAGCCTGTTCGGTTTATCCACGACCCACCCAATTCCGGTGCAGCATCACATAGCGCATATTCGATCCTGCCTGGCAGAACACTGCCCGGAGTTTCCCGTGCTGGGGGTGGCGTTTGATGGATTGGGATTGGGGACTGATGGGGGCTTGTGGGGCGGGGAGTTTTTCATCATGCAGGGCGAAAGCAGCACCCGCATTGCGTCGTTTCGGCCGTTTTTGCTGCCGGGTGGGGTTCAAGCCGTGCGTGAACCACGCCGTGTGGCTGTTGCGCTGCTGTATCAGATGTGGGGTGCGGCACTGTCTGAGCGGCTGGATTTGGCTCCTTTGGTGTCTTTGCAGCCAGTCGGAGTGCGTAACCTGATACGCATGATGCAAGCCGGTCTTAATTGTCCGGGGTGTTCCAGCGTAGGGCGGCTTTATGATGCCGTGGCCAGCCTGCTGGACGTGTGTCAGATCAACCGCTACGAAGGTGAAGCCGCCCTCAGGGTGGAATGTCTGGCCGGGGATGGAACGAATGCCCGGCCTTATCCCTTTGCCGTTCAGGCACCACCCGATGCCGATCCGCCTTATCTTATCGACTGGCATCCCCTGTTTGCGGCGTTAGTGGCGGATTTGCCCAGCCACACATCCGCACAAATAGCCGCCCGGTTTCAGCGTACTTTGATTGAAATCGTCGCCCACATCGCAGCCCAAACGGGGCTAAAGACCATCGCGTTGTCCGGAGGGGTGTTTCAGAATGCCGGATTGACGACAGGTGCGGTGAATCATCTCGCCACATTGGGTTACACCGTTTTGCGCCACCGATTCATCCCCCCTAACGACGGCGGTTTAGCGGTGGGCCAGTTGCTGAGTAGTGATGTCGCCAGCAACAACGCAATACCCAGCGGCCAGATATAAAGCTCCGCACGCGGTCGATAAACGCGCTTGTCTCGCTCTACCGGTTCCAGTTCGTCCAGCAAGGCGTAAATTTTTTCCATTTCGGCCAAGTCTCTGGCCCGAAAATACTGACCACCGGTTTTTTCGGCGATTTGGCGCATGGTGGGTTCGTCCAGGTCACGCGAGGGATTTATCTTTTGCCGGCCAAAAAAGTTCTGTACCACCCATTCATCCGCCCCCACACCAATGGTATGAATCCGCAGACCTTCCTTGGCGGCTAACTCCGCCGCCTGTAAAGGGGGGATTTCACCGGCCGTATTGGCCCCGTCGGTCAGCAGAATCAGCACTCGCTGTTGTTTTGGGTTGTGACGCAGGCGTTTGACGGCCAAGCCTATGGCATCACCTATGGCGGTTTTGTCACCGGCCAAACCGATAACCGCCTCATTGAGCAGGGTTTTGACTGTGGTTCTGTCAAAGCTCAACGGGGCTTGCAGATAGGCGTGTTCGCCGAACAGGATTAACCCCACCCGATCGCCGATTCGGCGGTCAATGAAACGACCGGCCACTTGCTGGGTGGCGATCAGCCGATTCACCACCTGATCCTCAATGACAAAATCCTCCATCTCCATGCTGCCAGACAAATCGACGGCCAGCATCAGGTCGCGTCCACTCACGCCTTGCTCAATGGGTTCACCCAGCCAAACGGGGCGGGCGGCGGCGAGCACCAGAAAAAACCAGGCAAGTACCGCTACAAAAGACAGGGATCGCGCCGGTTTGACGGCCACCGATTCCTGCAAAAGGGACTCCAGTTCAGCCAGAAACGGGGTTTTGAGTGCGGCTCCGCTGCTTGCGTCAGCGGTGGGCAACAGCCGTTGCATCAGCCAGGGCAGGGGCAGTAGCCACAACAACCAAGGCCATTCCAAGCTCATCATGATGTGGTTTTTCCGGGTTTGGGTTGACGCTTCAACCAGGCGCGTGACAGCTTCAGAAGCGCGAGCATGTGATCGCGGGTGAGCGTAGGGTTGGGTTCGTAAGGGGCTACCAGCAGGTGCCGACCGATGCCCGCTGAAAAACCTGGCTGCTTGAGTCGTTGATCGAGAAACGCCAGCCAGGATTCACCCGTGAGACCGGCCACGGTTTCGCGGGGGTAAAGGCTAAGACACACTTGACGCAGCAGGCAGGATAAACGACTGCATCGCTCTGCCAGGGGAAGGTCGTCGCGCTGTTCCAGTTCCAGAATCTGAGCCATAGCCAGACGGATGATGGATTGAGCCCGCCAACGCCGCCACAAGAGCCATCCAATAAGCACCTGTAGCAACACAAGCAGAAGTAGCCCCCAACCGGGTGCTAAAGGCCACAAGCCTAAAGGCTCGGGCAAATGAATATCGCGTAACGGCAAATCGTGCATGAGAAAGGGTAAATGGTGATAAATAGTGCGGGACATATTGCGGTTTTAGGCAAATCCGCCTATGTTTCGCCAGACATTAAACACGACGAATGAACACACGTTGACCAATAAACATAACACTGGAGAAGCCCGATGACCGAACTCATTTCTGCCACCACCGTTTTCATTATGGCGTATGCCATACATGTGGTTTTCCAATCCGTGCGACTGCCGCACAAAACAAAACCCGCTTCCATGCCCATTCCGGTGGTGACCCGACCGGTACGCGTGGCGATGGCGGTGGTTTCTGAACCGGTTGTTCATCCGGTAGCCGAGGAGTCCACTACCCAGACGCCCCCCCGTCGGGCTACCACAGCACCGGCCCGCCCTTCCGCCGACCGGGGGGCTTCGGTGCGTGATCCGGTATCAGGGGATATCACGACCATGCCGACCAATTACCGCTTTGCCAAAAAATGGATTAAGGAGGCGTTGGTGGCGGAAGGATTGCTCGACAAGGTATACAAACCCAATGAACTGGACGACACCGCCAACCAGAAAACCCGTAATGCATTGGAACGCTTCAAGTCCTTGCCCAAATATCAGCCCTGAAGCGTGAATGCGGGTGTGCCAGTCCCGCCTGTCCCAGCGTGCAGGGCTGGAGAGGCGGGATGACCCGCTTACCGCCGGTGCAGCAAGGTTCCTATGCCCCTATCGGTGAATAACTCCAGCAGCACGGCGTGTTCAACGCGGCCATCTATGATGTGTACGCTGTTCACCCCGCTGTTGAGCGGATCCGCCACACTTTTAACCTTGGGTATCATGCCGCCGCTGATGGTGCCGTCTTCAATCAGTGCGTCAATTTCAGCCAGGCTTAGCCCGGTCAATAGTCGACCGTCCTTGCTCAAAATGCCCGCCGTGTTGGTCAGCAACATAAATTTTTCGGCGGAGAGGGTTTCCGCAATTTTGCCGGCTACCAAATCGGCGTTGATATTGTAAGAACGCCCATCCTGACCCACCCCCACCGGGGCAATAACCGGTATGAATCCGCCCGTCATCAGGGTGTGCAGTATCGCCGGATCTATACTTTCCACCTCTCCTACGTGGCCCATATCCACGTAATCGGATTCCTCTCCTTCGGCGGTTTTTTGCGTTACCGTGATTTTCCGCGCCCGTATCAGATCCCCGTCTTTGCCGGTCAGTCCCACGGCCATGCCGCCGGCACGGTTGATGAGATTGACGATGTCCTTGTTGACGGATCCGCCCAGTACCATTTCTACCACGTCCATGGTTTCGGCATCCGTGACCCGCATGCCTTGCACGAAGGCCGAGGTTTTGCCCAGCCGACCTAATAGTTGGTCGATCTGAGGACCACCGCCGTGCACCACTACCGGGTTCATGCCCACCAGTCTGAGCAACACGATGTCATGGGCAAAGCTGGTTTTGAGTCGGTCTTCCGTCATGGCGTTGCCGCCGTATTTGATCACGATGGTTTTACCCTGAAAGCGGCGGATGTAGGGCAAAGCCTCGGTCAGGACATGAGCGATGCGGTTGGCGGCTTCCAGTTCGAGATCGGTTTGTTGTTTCATGTTACTTATGTCCTGTAGAGCCGAATCCACCTTCAGCCCGTTCGCTGCTGTCAAATTGCGCCACAATATCGAATTCAACCTGCACGACCGGAACAATCACCATCTGGGCGATGCGGTCACCCGGATGGATGTCAAAGGGTTCGTGGCCGCGATTCCAGCACGAAACCATCACCTCCCCTTGGTAATCCGAGTCGATCAATCCGGTGAGATTACCCAATACGATGCCGTGTTTGTGCCCTAAACCCGAACGAGGCAGCAACACAGCGGCCAGGCCGGGATCGTCGATATGCAGGGCGAAGCCGGTGGGAATCAGACGGGTTTCACCGGGATTGAGCCGTAGCGATTCCAGAAGGCAGGCGCGAAGATCCAGGCCCGCCGATCCGCTGGTGCTGTGCTGAGGCAGGTCTATTTCCCGCCCCAGTCGTTCATCAAGAATTTTCAGTTGAATTTTTTTCATAAAAGTGTGTGGCTATGAGTGTGATGAGTTGTTCGGCCAGTTGGTTTTTGGAAGTCATGGGCAGCACGGTGTCTCCTCCAGGCCAGCAGACATACAGGGCATTGTCATCCTGCCCGAACCCGCCTTCGGCCCGCCCTACCCAGTTACCCGCCACCATGTCCAGACCTTTGGCCTTGAGTTTGCCCCGGGCGTGGTGTTCCAGATCGCTGGTTTCAGCGGCAAAACCCACAGTAAACGGCTTGGGATCAAGCCCCGCAACCCGGGCCAGGATGTCGGTGGTTCTGCTGAGCGAGAGGGAAAGATCGGCCTCGGTTTTTTTGATCTTTTGCGATTGAACCGTGGCCGGGGTGTAGTCGGCTACGGCGGCAGCCCCGATGTACACCGCATGATGTGCCGCTTCGGCCAATACGGCGGTGCACATTTCGGCGGCTGTTTCCACGTTGATTCGCCGCACACCAACAGGTGTAGGCAACGCCGTGGGTCCACTGATCAATGTCACCTTTGCTCCTGCGGCCTGGGCGGCCTGCGCCAAGGCATAGCCCATTTTGCCAGAACTCCGGTTGCCGATGAATCGCACCGGGTCTATAGGTTCGTATGTAGGCCCGGCCGAGATGAGCACGGCCACTCCCGCCAGACGGCCGCTGCCGGCCAGCATATCCTGCACAGCACTGAGGATGTCAGCCGGTTCCAGCATACGCCCCGGGCCGGTTTCACCACAGGCCTGCACACCTGTTGCAGGACCCAGCAAGCGTATTCCCCGGTTGAGCAACACCGCCACATTGTCGCGGGTGGCCGGGTTATGCCACATGGCCTGGTTCATGGCCGGGACGGCAACCACAGGAATTTCAGCCGCAAGGCAAAGGGTAGACAATAAATCATCCGCCCAACCGGTTCGCAGTTTAGCCAAAAACTGAGCGGTAGCCGGGGCGATTAATATCAAATCGTGTTCCCGAGCCAGTTGAATATGACTCATGGTGGCTTCTCCGGTGGCATCAAACACATCCACTCGCACCGGTTGCCCGGACAAAGCCTGAAAACTTAACGGGGTTACGAAGGCCGTGGCGGCTGATGTCATGACCACCTGCACACGAAAACCGGCCTGAATCAGCAAGCGGGTGAGTTCGCAGCTTTTGTAGGCGGCAATTCCACCCGTCACACCCAGCAGAATTTTCGATCCAAAGCCGTGGTTCATTTAATTACTTCCTCAACACGATACGTTATCGCAAAATTTTTCGATTCGCTTTATGCTAGGCCACTTTACTCAGTGTCTGCCTGGAGACTACATCATGGTACGAATTACCGATTGGCCCGTTGATGAACGGCCCCGCGAAAAGCTGCTGCATCGGGGGGCTGAAAATCTATCGGATGCCGAATTATTGGCTATTTTCCTCCGCACCGGGGTGACCGGCAAAACGGCGGTGGATTTAGCACGCGATCTCTTGCGCGATTTTGGATCGCTGCGAGCACTCATGGCCTGTGATCTTGGGCGATTTAGCCAGTCCCGAGGGCTGGGCATAGCCAAATACGCCCAAATGCAGGCCACAATGGAGATGTCCCGTCGTTATTTTCTGGAAGATTTGAAGCGTAACGACCCTTTAACCAATCCCGATCTCACCCGGCGGTTTCTTGCCGCCCAGTTAAGAGGCTATGCCCACGAGGTGTTCGGTTGTTTGTTCATGGACAACCAGCATCGGGTGATCCGCTTTGAGGAATTGTTCAGGGGCACGATAGACGGTGCCAGCGTTTATCCACGCGAGGTGGTCAAGCAGGCACTGGCCGTCAACGCGGCGGCGGTCATTTTTGCCCACAACCACCCTTCCGGCATGACCGAACCCAGCGAGGCGGACAAGCTTATCACCCAGAAACTCAAAATGGCTTTGGCCATGGTGGATATCCGGGTGCTGGATCATTTTATCGTGGGGGATGGCAAGGGGTTTTCGTTTGCCGAGCATGGCTTGTTGTGAGTGTGGCGGTATTCGCCTCGATATTGACTCCTTCACCGGCATCTGACCAACTGGTTAATTGCATCCAGGGCATCGTCGTTATATCGGGTTTTGAGTTTGTCGAGTTGACAGGCGTTGAGAATGATCCTGGAGCCAGCAGGTACTTGTATCCCCTCATCTACAGGCGTTTTATTGAGTATGGATACGGCCAGATTGGCGGCCTGACGGCCGATGGTCGGGTTGTCTGCGGCAACGACTACGCTGGCACCCAGGCCGACCATGGCTTCGCTGTAGGTGTATACCGGTTTTTGATACCGGGCAGCGGCGGCAAATATCTTTTCTATAGCCTTGCGATCAACCAATACTCCAGGATCAGCCATCAGCCAGAGCAGGTCGATACGGGGTAATAAGGTATCCAGTGCCTGACCCAGATTACCGGGTTGGTCGACGGTTTGTTCGACCATGTCCATATTATTCTCCCGGGTTAATCGCCGTGCCTCGCTGATGCGTTCCTGGCTGTAACGCGGGTCATACAGAAAACCGATACGTTTTGGTTCCGGCAACAAGTAACGCAAATACGCCAGTTCCTGTGACAGGGATAATTCATTGGCAATACCGTAACGGTTTTTACCGTGGCCAAAGCGTTCCCAGTTGATAACCGACGAAAACAAAATCGGCACATGAGTGGATTCAGGAATGGCCCATTGCAGGGCGCGTGAACCTATGCTGTATACCAGATCGGGTTTTTCCCGGGCGATCACCTGGCCTAAATTCATGGATTCATTGTCATTCAGGCTGATGGTCACTACCGAGCGACTGGCCGCACCCAATCCCTGGCGAAAGCCGGTTTCTGTTTGCTGGTATTTTTCGACGGTGTTGTCAGAGTTAATAACGAGAATTCGACCGCCGGGTTCAGTGGTTCCGTAACCGGGCAGGCTCAGCAGACTGGCCACCAACACCAAAGCTGTGCGTATGTATGGAGTCATGTTCATTCCTCAACGCAGTGATTTAGACAAGGTAACATCAAGACTATCCACCCGCTTCCAGCCATCAAGCCCCAGCAGCTTCAGGTTTTTCTCGCCCTCGGGTTGCAGGCTCATGGATTCGATGATCTTGACCAGCGGAACATCTTCCAGCCGGGTTTGGCGCGGAATGGCGGCAATCAGCAGCAGGTTTTTGTCACTGGTGGCCAGGGGTTTGAGTTGGCTGTACTGTTTGGCATTGATAAGGGCCAGTTTATTCAGGCTGGCTTCTGATGATATGGCCGCCTGTGCCATACCAAAACCCACGGCCATGAGTGCGTCTATGTCTTTAGGTACGGTGAGTAATTTGAAACTGTTGACCAAAGCCTCATTACCCAGCATTTTCTTTAGCAGAGTTCTTAAATAATCCTCGGTACCCGAACCCGCCACCGTGGCATCTTTGAGTGTTGTCGCTTCCATCCCAGGTTTGGAAGTAAGGGTTTTGCGTTGCGCCACTTCCCCTTTGGCCATACCCACCAATATCGGATTAAGCGGGATTTTCTCGTTGAGCAGGGCATAATGCCAGCTTGATAACAAATAAACCCCGGCGGGTTTGTCCTGCAAGGTTTTTTCAAAGGTGGCCCGGTCATTAAAAGGTTGAAAACTATAATTGCCCTGATTACCCAGAAACGTATCAAACTCCGTTTTGAGTACGGCAAAATTGTCTACGCTGGTTTCCGGGTTGTAGAAAAAAACGGTGTGGGGCAGGGCAGCGGCCAGAGGGGCCGTGCACACCAACGCCAGCATCAGGCTGGTATGGCGCAGTACGGCACGGGTTTGAGGCGGGTTGGGTGTGTGCTTCATCGTTTGGGGTGTTCCGATGGATTGAAGGCTGGATCAGTAGGTGATGTCCTCGTCATTATTCCACAGTTTCGCTTGTGGGGTGGGGCTGTGGTGTGTGGCCCGTTCGACCCTGGCGTGACAGCATGGCCTGAGTTCTTGAGGTAAAAAAAGCACAGAAAAATGGTGATGTAAGGCACAGAACCGGATTCGGGTAGGGCGATAAGCTATCCCCAAGTCGAGAGCACAGCGACTCTCGAACTGAAACCTTACTCAACGTTTAATTCTGGAGATTATCATCATGAACACTTTTTTCCGTACCACCCTGATTTCAACCCTGGGCCTGCTGGCTTCAGGTTCTTTCTCACCCGCAACCGCAGCCAGCATGCCTGCACCGATCCCGCCTTTTTACAATGCCGATCTGGTGCGTTGTGCAGACAGCCACTTCAGCAAGAGCTTAGGCACTTGCGGCGGCGATGCCCTGGTCACGGGACGCATAGGGCTTACTGCACAGGCAACGCTCATCAAGGCCGATGGTGCTTTGGCGGATCCTTACAATCTGTATGAAGTGTACTGGCTGGCGATAGGCGATGCCGTAGCCGATGCCGTTCCGGCTGGACAATTTGTCACAGACTGCAAAGGCAATGCACGGGGTGCTTTAACCGGCATCAGCACCGCCACCGACGCACTCAATACCGCTTCTGCCACGCCTACAGTCATCTACCCCACTGCCGGAAACATCAGTGCGGGTGTCTTTTTGGTCTACAGTCGTGGCCCATGGGCACAAGACTCCGACGGCGACTGCGTAGCCGATGTCTATAACACCGTGGTCAGCCCATCCGACACCGATGCCAGCCACGTACTCGCCAATCCCCCGGTAAGCTTGGGCATAGATGCCGTGCAATTCCTGTCGGGTTATCGCCTGGCTGAGTCAGCAGAAGTTGAAGAACCCGCACCTATGCCGTCTGAAACCGTGGATCTCTCAAAAAATCAAATGGACACAGGGGCATTGGATACCTACGGCAACACCGCACTCACTTATTCGCCGACAGGCGTGACTCAGGATCAGGGTCAGACCCAAGCCCAGACCAATGGCCCGCAGGCTCCGGTAAATGCTCAGGCTCAGACTCAGACGCAGACCCAGGGTCAGGCATCAGGCAATAATGGCCAGCGTCCTCCGGTGAACGGTCAGGGCCAAGCGCAGACCCAGGGTCAGGCATC
>JBPCSC010000141.1:0-4995 GCA_051007495.1 Methylococcaceae bacterium
ATGAGAGGCTTCGGCCAGTTGCCGTAATGAGGCTAAAGTGTTGGCCGTTATGGGTGAGCGGCGGAAATAGTCGGCGTGCAACCGGGATTGTTCCAGTGCGTATTCGGTGAAAGTGGCCTGGCGTTGGCGCATGTCGCTTAACATGCGGGAAGAGGGCGTTTGCTCTGGGTGCTCCAGGGCGGTTTGACGCATCACCACACTGCGTTGGTAGGCTTCTTGAGGATCATCGCCGTCCAGAATGCGGGCGATGGTTTTCATTTGTTCCAGCACAACCAACCCCCAATCCTTGAGTGCGACGGAAGTGCCTGAGTGCTGCAAACGGCCGGCGGGTTCCCGCCCGCAACAGGCCGTGTACAGCGCGTTGTGATCAGCCTCAGCCCGCTCTTCCCGGTTCAGGCCGGGGCTTTCAGCCAATAAACAAAACAGCAAAAACACTTCCAGAAACCTAAGCTGCTCCAGAGACACACCGCCCGGTCTTACGCAGCACAAATCCAGGCTTCTCAATTCCACATAACACACACCGCGTTTTTGCAAGGCCAGAGTGGGGCGTTCGCCGGTTTCGGTGACCTGCTTGGGGCGGATGCTGCTGTAGTATTCGTTTTCAATCTGGAGCAAATGGGTGTTGAGTTGTCGGTATTGGCCATCGTGGCCCATGCCGATCTGCTCGTAAGGCGGATGAACAAGGCTGATGGCGCGGGTCAGTCCGGCGACGTATTCCTCCAGACTGTCAAAGGAAATATCCAGCGTGGGTTGAGTGTCAATTCGATAGCCGATGTCACTCATGCGTAGCGAGGTGGCGGCAGGACGGTACAGCGTGGTCGCATCAAGCACTTCAAAAGGCTGCATCAGGGCTTCGCGCCCGGTGAAGAAGCGGATATCCACGGCAGGCGATGAGCCAAACAGGTAGACAATCAACCAACCATAACGGTGTACGTTGCGGATCAGCCCGAAATATGCGGTCGAAATGTAGTCCTTCAGGGGTAAACGGTTGGCTTCCAGTTCGGCCAATACTGGCCACAGTGCCTCGTTGACGGAGTAGTTGAAATGCACGCCGGCTATGGCCTGCATGGTGCGCCCGTAACGATGGGCCAGGCCTTGGCGGTATACATGCTTCATGCGGCCTATGTTGGAGTGTCCATAACTGGCAATGGGAATGCTCTCGTCACCGGCTATGCCCACCGGCATGGAGGTCGCCAGCAGAAATTCGCCGTCATCCAGATGGGCATGAACGTAACGATGCAAGTCATCAAGAAAAGCCAGGGTTTCGGTGGCATCAGGAAAAGGCGGGGTGATGAGTTCCGGCAAAGCCTCGGAATAATCAGTGGTGATGTAGGGGTGGGTCAGGGCCGAACCCAGTGCCCGTGGGTGCGGGGTGGTGGCGATGCGGCCATCCGCCGCCAGGCGCAGGCTTTCTTTCTCCAGGCCTTTTAGGCCGTTCTTCAGGTGATGCGCCAAACCGGCATTCACTAGCCGGTTAAGCCGGGTCTCGATGTGGTTCACCATGAAAACAGCACCCACTGGGGAATTTGCATGTCTTTTTCGAGATCGCTACGGCGTACATCCATATTGCCGTCGCCATCGCTGTCCAACATGTAGTAAGACGGACCCACCTTGGGCTTGACCTTCACCATGTATAACCGACCTTTGATGCGGTATTCCTCTACCACTTCCTGACCGCGTCGGGTGATGGTCACATCAGGCTCCAAAGGCACACCGCTCTCGACCGCAGGCGGAAGGTCGGGTGGGTCAGGCACCGGGTTCGTCTCGGCCTGAGCCTCGGTGATCACACCCAAGAGCAATATCATCACAGCATAAATCCCGTACATAGTTAGAGAGTCTCCAAAGTTGAGCAAAATACCCCGAACAGGATCAGGCGGTCATTCGTAGCCACGATGCACCCTGTCGGCCCGCAAAAGGTCGAGTAGCATACCGCCCGAATGGGCATTTCTGTAGTACCATTATTTATTTTTCTAAACGACTACGGCGAAAAATCCATGCGTGAACTCAACCCACTTTATAACCAGATCAAAGACTTGAAGGGCCGGGAACTGGCTCTTAGGGGGTATCTTTGACTTCGAAATCAAACAGGAACGACTGACCGAAATTTTGCGGGAACTGGAAGATCCCAAAATCTGGGACAACCCCGAGAGGGCTCAGGCCCTGGGACGGGAACGCACTCAAATGGAAGGCGTGGTGCACACCTTGACGCGTATTGGCGTCGCACTTGTGGATGCCGGCGAATTGCTGGATCTGGCGGTGGAAGAAAACGACGAAGCCAGCGTGGATTCGATAGCCGACGATCTGGCTCAGTATGAATCCGAGATCGGAGCCATGGAATTTCGCCGTATGTTCTCTGGCGAAATGGATCCCAACCATGCCTTCCTCGATATACAGTCGGGTTCCGGCGGTACTGAAGCACAAGACTGGGCCGAAATGCTGGAGCGTATGTATCTGCGCTTGGGTGAACGAAAATGCTTCAAAACCGAACTGGTGGAAGAATCCCCCGGCGAAGTGGCCGGCATTAAAAGCGCGACCATACGCTTTGAAGGAGAATATGCCTACGGATGGTTGCGTACTGAAACCGGCGTACACCGACTGGTGCGTAAATCCCCCTTCGACTCGGGCAACCGCCGCCATACTTCATTTTCATCGGTGTTTGTGTCGCCTGAAATTGACGACAACATCGCCATAGACATCAACCCGGTTGACCTCAAAACCGATGTTTACCGGGCCAGCGGGGCCGGCGGTCAGCACGTCAACCGCACCGAATCGGCAGTGCGTATCACCCACGCACCGAGTGGCATCGTGGTGCAATGTCAAAGTCAGCGTTCTCAGCACGCCAACCGCGACTGGTGCATGAAGCAACTGCGCGCCAAGCTGTATGAAATGGAAATCCAAAAGCGCAACGTCGAAAAACAGAAACTGGAAGACTCCAAATCAGACATAGGCTGGGGCAGCCAGATACGCTCTTACGTACTCGACCAATCCCGCATCAAAGACTTGAGAACCGGGGTCGAAACCGGCAACCCACAAAGTGTGCTGGATGGCGATCTGGATCTGTTTATAGAAGCCAGCCTGAAGCACGGTCTCTGAGCGGCCTGAAGCCCTACCCCCATTTACCTTTCCACAACACTCACGGCACTACCATGTCACTACCCAACATTAAAAAAGTAGCCCTGGCCTATTCGGGCGGGCTGGATACCTCAGTCATACTCAAATGGCTACAGGAAACCTACGACTGCGAAGTCGTCACCTTCACGGCGGATATAGGCCAGGGTGAGGAACTGGAACCGGCGCGTGCCAAGGCCCAAAGCCTGGGTATTAAAGACATTTACATCGACGACCTCCGCGAGGAATTTGCCCGCGATTTCGTCTTTCCCATGTTTAGGGCCAATGCCATTTACGAAGGCGAATACCTTCTGGGCACGTCCATCGCCCGTCCGCTCATCGCCAAACGCCTGATTGAAATTACCCGGGAAACCCAATCCGATGCCATTGCTCATGGCGCGACCGGCAAGGGCAACGACCAGGTTCGTTTTGAACTGGGTGCTTACGCCTTGCGCCCCGATATTCGCGTGATCGCCCCGTGGCGTGAATGGGATTTGACTTCACGAGAAAAACTGCTGGCCTACGCCGAACACCACGGCATACCGATTGAAATGAAGCGTGGCAAGGCCTCCCCTTATTCCATGGATGCCAATCTGCTGCACATTTCTTATGAGGGCGGCGTTCTTGAAGACCCCTGGGCTGAACCTGAAGACGATATGTGGCGCTGGAGCGTGGCCCCGGAAGCCGCTCCTGACCAACCCACATATCTGGAACTAAGCTATCAGGGCGGGGATGCCGTCGCCATCAACGGTGAGTCCATGAGTCCTGCGACCTTGCTGGCCCGACTCAACCAGATCGGCGGGGCCAACGGCATAGGTCGTCTGGACATCGTCGAAAACCGCTATGTCGGGATGAAATCACGCGGATGCTACGAAACCCCCGGCGGTACCTTGCTGCTCAAGGCGCACCGCGCTATTGAATCCATCACCCTGGATCGGGAAGTCGCACACCTTAAAGACGAACTGATGCCGCGTTATGCCAGCCTGATCTACAACGGCTATTGGTGGAGTCCTGAACGGCTAATGCTGCAAACCTTGATTGACCATTCCCAGGCTACGGTCAATGGTGTGGTGCGACTCAAACTGTATAAAGGCACGGTGGCGGTGGTGGGGCGTAAATCAGACAACAGCCTGTTTGACATGAACATCGCCACCTTTGAAGACGATCAAGGCGCGTATAACCAGAAAGATGCCGAAGGGTTCATCAAACTCAACGCGCTGCGTATGCGGATTGCAGCCATCAAAGGGCGCAGTACCTGATTTTGACCCGAGGTGATTAGCCATGTCGATCCATCACGCACTGGTACTCAATCTGCACCAGCCATCCGGCAATCTGGAACATCTGCTGACTCATGAACCCTGGGAAGCACGCGCCATACTACAGGCATACGACCGCATCCCCCGGTTTTTATGGGGCTATGAAGACATAGGCCGGGTGCATTTGTCGCTGTCTGGCACACTGCTGGAGAACCTCTCTGACCCTTCATTTCAGGAGCGGGTTTATGGCACTGTCGATTGTGGCTCACTGCTGTGGCATGTACAGAACGAGCGCATCATCGACATTCTGGGCACCGGCTACTACCACCCGGTATTCCCGTTGATTCCCGAAGCCGACCGCACGACGCATGTGCGCCGCTGGCTGAGTTTGGCCAGTCATTTATTTTGGCGCACGGGTTTTCAATGGTTTTGGCCACCGGAAATGGGCTTTTGCATGGAGCTTATACCGCTGCTCAAACACCACGGGTTTCGTTTTGTGATAGTCGATAGTGAACATATAGAGCCGGTCACCCCCATGACCTGGCCGGAAATGCGCTATCGGCCCCACATCGCCCGTTATGGAGAAGACGAAATGATTGTAGTGGTGCGAGACAGAGAACTGTCTGACGCT
>JBPCSC010000142.1:0-7744 GCA_051007495.1 Methylococcaceae bacterium
TGCATCACATCCTGATACATCATCTGATGCTCAAAGTCGCCCGGCAAAGCAATCACGCCGGAAGCCTGCCTCTTGCTGACACCGCAAACCAAGTCCATGGATTCTGGCCAGTGCGCATTGAGAGATCCATACAGCACATCTGAAGAATGAGCCTCCAGCAACCCGGCCAGTTTGTGCAGCTTATCCCCCATGGCTCGCCCTCTGGCCATACGGTTCCATTGTTCAACGGGCAAACCGGTGATGATGCCGGCCATGATGGTGCGTAGCGGCATGGGCAGATGCTTGATGCAAGCCCATATCCTTCTGGCTCGAAAATACCGCTCATAACCACCGAACAACTCGTCGCCGCCATCACCCGACACACTGACCGTGACCTGCCCTCGAGCCAGTTGCGACAGCAGAACCGTTGGAATCTGCGACGGATCGGCAAAGGGTTCATCGTAAATCTCAGGCAAGCGGGGAATCACCGCCATGGCATCTTCAGAGGTGATGTGCAGCGTAGTGTGCTCTGTTCCCAGATGCCGGGCCACCTTGGCCGCATGGGGGGATTCGTCGTATTGATCTTCACGAAAACCGATGGTGAACGTCTTGACCGGCACACTCGACTGCGCTTGCATCAGGGCCACCACAGCGGATGAGTCATAGCCGCCTGATAAAAATGCGCCTAACGGCACGTCCGCCATCATTTGCCCGCGAATCGACCGACGCAGCAACCCATCCAGGTGGTCAACGGCTTCTTGGGCAGAACCTGCGAACGGTGTATCCCGCCCCGTTTCCACGCACTGCCGGACAGACCAGTATTGCTGTACTGCCGCCTCGGTGACTCCAGCCTTAATCTCTACCAGTGAACCGGGCGGCAGACGGTGTATCCCTTGGTAAATCGTATGCGGAGCAGACAAATAGCCCACCCTCAGCATCTGATCCAGCGCGTTTCTATCCACCTCCGCCTGAAACAAAGGGTGACTTTTAAGAGCCTTTAGCTCTGAACCAAACAAGAACACCCCACCCTGCCAGCCGTAATACAAAGGTTTTTCTCCCAGACGATCCCGCACCAGCGTCAAGGTATGGGACTGCCGATCGTATAGTGCCCAGGCAAACATGCCGACAATCCGCTCCAAGGTCGTATGTATTCCCCAGCAAGCCATGCCGGCCAGCAGGGTTTCGGTGTCAGAATGTCCGCGCCAACTCAGTTTGAACTCGGCCTCCAGTTGCCGACGCAGATGTAGGTGGTTATAGATTTCACCGTTGTATACCAGCACGTAACGACCACACGGAGACCGCATGGGTTGATGGCCGGATTCAGACAAATCGACCACAGCCAGTCGCCGGTGTCCCAGTGCCAGCCCTGCCGATGGCTCTACCCAAACATCCCCCTCATCCGGACCCCGGTGAATCAATGTTGCGGTCATGCGGCGTATGGTTTCGTTTAACGCATCGGCGGTCAGCGTGGCTGATGGGTACTGAACCCCTACAAATCCGCACATCACTCGCCTCCTTCTTCAGCAAGAGCGCGATACAATTCCTCGTAACGCTGCACAATGACTGGCAAGGTATAGAAGCTCACGATACGTTGCCGGGCTTGCCTCCCCTCGGCGACACACGATGCCGATCCCCGCTCCATCCAACCGGCCCACGCTCCGGCCAGGGCATCCGGGTCGCCCGGCGATACCAGGCTACCGGTATCGCCGAGAATCACACCGACATCCCCCACATCGGTGGCGACACAGGGAATGCCGCAGGCCATTGCCTCTCCCAGCACATTGGGAAACCCCTCCCCCCGACACGAACTCAAAGTTGCCAGATCAAGGCTCTGAAAGAACAGCGGCATATCTCGCAAAGCCCCCAACACCGTCACTCGCTCAGTCAGTTGGTGAGTGTGGAGCATTTCCATCAGAGGGCGATTGGTGGAATCCATACCTGGCCCGGCCAGCAACCCACGCGGCGCGTACCCGAGTGCCCACAACCGGGCGACGGCGGCACAAAAATTATTGATGTCTTTCATGGGGTGGTAGCGGGCCGCCAGTCCCAATACGAATTCGTCATCTCCTATCCCCAGGCCGCTGCGAAATTGAGTCCGTCGACTGGGTGAGGGCGCAAACACATCGGTATCAAACCCATTAGGGATGAGTTGTCTCCTTGTGGCACTGAAGCCGAACTGCTCATGCTGTAAAGCGCCGGTTCCGGAGTTATGGATGATGGCAGAAGGAACATGGGAAAGACGGGCAGAGAGATGAATCAGAGCGCGGGTGAGCGGCTTTTCTGCCCGTACTTCGTCCAGGCTTTGGCGTATGTTCCACACCACGGGGGGCTTTCTTGGCATAAACCCGGCCGCCAGCAGTGCGGCCAGATTACCGTGGTACATCCAGCCTTGAATCAGATTGGGCCTGAAGCAGCGTACGGCTTGGCGCAGTTGCCACAGGCAGGAGACTTTTGGATATTTTTTTGACAGTTTTAAGGCGTGCACCGGAATCCCAAGCCTCTTGATGTCAGCCCCCACCGAGCCTTCATCCAGCAGAGAAATGACTATGGACTCGAACCGCGAACGGTCAGTCGCCGACAACAATTTGAGCAACATCCGCTCAGCGCCACCGGTTTCCAGCCCGGTGATGATATGACAAATACGCATCACGCCTCCCTTACCGTACGCATCACGGCCAGCGTCTCTTCCATCATGGTCTTCACACTAAACTGCTCGACTATCCGACTACGCATACCCTGACGGTCGACCGCACCGACTTCTGCCTGGGCCAGCAGGCTCAGCATGGACGCGGCCAACGCGCCGGGATCACCCGGGGGAACCACCCGTCCGTAGTCGCCCACCAGAAAAGCCGAATCACCCACATCCGTAACCACACAAGGCGTTCCTGAGGCCATGGCCTCACCCACGGCATTGGACAAACCTTCGCCAAATATCGAAGCCGATACCAGTACATCCAGAGCGTTGTATACCGAAGGCATATCGGGTGACTCTTCAATGCGTATCACTGATGCGGATAATCCCAGTGTCTGAATCTGGGCGTCAATGCGTTCACGCCAGGTGGACGGCCCACTACCCACCAATACAAAACGAGCCTCGGGTCGCTGATTCAGACAAATAGCTGCGGCATGCAGGAAATCAGCGTGTCCTTTCATGGGATCCAGTCGGGCCACCAGCCCGAACACCGGTATTCCCTCGGAGATGCCCCATGCCGCTCTCATGCGAACGCGGCCATTCGGGTCGGGCCTAAACCGTTCTGTTTCAAAACCGTTGTGCACGACATGGATACGTTCAGGCGGAAAACCCGCAGCCACTGCATCCGCACGACCGGAGCAAGAATTGGAGATAATCGCCTGAGGTATCCGGCTCATCAGAATTTCCGCACGATGCGCCCAGCGCATTACACCCTCATAAGCCGCCCAATCCATGCGCGAGGCGCACACGGCCCAAACCAGACGGGTTCGGTGAAACATAAGCTGCGTGCACGCGGCCAGCAGGTTAGGCCCGGACAGAAAGGAATACACCACATCCGGTTGAACCTCACGCATCAGCTTTAAGAACCGCAGTAGAAATCCAGCCATATCCCAGCGGCCGCTTTTGGCGAGATTGACGCGTCTGATTCCGCTGTTGGGGTATTGCGGCTCCAGTTCGCCGCCCCCGTAAAAAACCGCTAAGGTAAGCTCATGACCGGCCTGCTGTAGACCGTCGGCAAGAATGGATGCTCTGCGTTCGGCCCCACCGACGCTGAGTGATCTGAGCAGGATAAGAATCTTCATGGTGACACAATGGTGATGGATACGATTCTGGTCTACGATTGAAGACCGGCGGCGAAGATTACTTGAGCCGCCAAGTCCCTCGCAATTCCAACGGCTATATTTTCTTCGGAACACTGACTGATGAACGCGCAAAAAAAAATCCTGTATCTGGTCACCGAAGACTGGTATTTCTGCTCCCATCGTCTGGCCTTGGCGCAGGCAGCACAAGAGGCAGGCTACTCGGTTACGGTGGTCACCCGCGTCAATCACCATGGCGAGCGCATCACCGCCGCTGGTCTGCATCTCATTCCCTTGAACTGGCGCAGAGGCGAACGCAATCCGCTTCTGGCGTTGCGTGATCTGTGGCAGGTGTATCGAATTATCCGCCGTGTACGCCCTGACCTGCTCCATAACGTCGCGCTCAAACCGGTACTGTATGGCAGCCTGGCCGGGTCATGGGCCGGCGTACCCAGGGTGGTGAATGCCATAGCCGGTTTGGGTGTACTGTTTACTTCCCGTAAAAGCCATCTGCGGGTTTTAAGCACGATGCTGCAACCGCTGTTGCGTTGGGCATTGTCGAGAGGTGGCACACGGGTCATTGTGCAGAATCCTGACGATTTGCACACGCTGGTTGATCGCGATCTGGTTCCCGCCCGTCAGACCGTGTTGATTCGGGGGGCCGGGGTAGACACTGGGCTTTTATTTCCCACTCCTGAACCCACCGCTAATCCGCCCCTGGTCTTGCTGGCGGCCCGTATGCTGTGGAGCAAAGGCGTAGGGGTGTTCGTCGCCGCAGCCGGTATACTGAAAAAGCAAGGATATGAGGCTCGTTTCGTGCTCGCCGGAGACACCGACCCGGACAACCCCGATGCCATCCGCCCGGCACAACTCACAGCCTGGCATGACTCGGGACTCATCGAATGGTGGGGGTACAGAGACGATCTGCCCGAAGTTTTAAGCCAAAGCCATATCGTGTGTCTGCCTTCCTGTTACGGCGAAGGTATCCCCAAAGTACTGCTGGAAGCCGCCGCACTGGGCCGCCCCATCATCACCACCGACTGGCCCGGTTGCCGGGAAGTGGTGCGTCACGGCTGGAATGGCCTGACGGTTCCTCCCCAGGATGCTCAGGCTTTGGCTCAGGCGATACACACCCTGCTACTCGACCCCAACCTGAGACAAACCATGGGAAATCACGGTCGGCGATTAGCCATGGAGGCCTTTTCACTGGAACAGGTGGTGGCCGAGACGTTAGCGGTTTACCACACATTGTTAACTCACCCGGATTCAAACTCATAAACACCGGAGCCCCTCATGCGTGATTTTG
Source organism: Methylococcaceae bacterium (assembly GCA_051007495.1). Taxonomy (GTDB): domain Bacteria; phylum Pseudomonadota; class Gammaproteobacteria; order Methylococcales; family Methylococcaceae; genus CAIVXW01. The sequence goes on from JBPCSC010000142.1 coordinate 5,057, forward strand.
CTCAATTCACCTTGCTAAGCCCTTTGCACGCCATCTGCGTGGTCGGAATTTTTGGGCTGATTTCACTACACATTCTGCCCTTTGCTCTGCTGAGTTCGGCAGCCCTGGCCCTTATGGTATTGCGGCATGGTCTTTGGCAAGGCAGTCTGGTCGCGCTGGGGGCTGGAACAGTCATCATGGCGGTTTGGCTGGGTTCTGAACCCAAACCCGGAATTGAATACCCACTGGTGTTTGCCTTATGGCTACCGACATGGCTAGCGGGCAGCGGACTGCGGCATGGCTTGGGTCAGGCGACGGTAGTCATGTCGTTGACGGTGTACTGCATGGCTTACGCATTATTCATGCACCTGTACACCGGAGATGCCATTGGGTTCTGGCTGAACTGGCTCAGGCACGCCATCGCCGGTGTTCCCGGTGCGCACATTCAGGGGTTTGAGCGGGACGGCACTTTGCAACTGATGAACGGTCTAGTGGCGGTGCTGTATGCCCTAAGCCTCATATTCAGCCTGCTGATAGCCCGCTGGTTGCAGTCATTAATCTTCAACCCCGGCGGTTTCGGCCCGGAGTTTCAAACCCTACGCCTGCCCGTTCTATTTCTGATATCAGTCGCCACCGCCTGCGTGTCGGCCAGTTACTTTTTGTATTCCTTGATGCTCGACTGGCTAATGGTGATCACGGCCTGCTATTTCATTGCGGGGCTGTCCATCCTGCACGCAGTGGTGACGCAACGAGGCCTGAACACTCACTGGCTGATTCCCCCTTACGCGGCACTGCTCATCTTGCCACAACACACGGTGTTAGGACTGGCTGTGGTTGGCATGATCGACAGCTTCGTGGATTTCAGACGAAGGGCATCATAATGAACCAATCACTTAATCCACCCCTACGCCAGCCTGATCGCCGGAGGTAATCATGATTCCTTACCGTGACACCGTGCCTTGTCACTACACCCCCTGGGTTACCTGGGGGCTTATCATCGTCAATTTTTCCGTGTTTGCCTTTACCGAATGGCTGCCCGATGGCCCTTTGAACCAGTTTCTTTACTTGCATGGATTGATTCCGGCACGCTTTGCCTACCCGGAATGGGCTAAGCAAGTGGGATTTCCAGTCGGGGACTACAGCCCGTTCATCACCTGTATCTTTCTGCACGGCAGTTGGCTACACATCGTGATGAATCTATGGTTGCTGTGGATATTCGGCGATAACGTGGAAGACCGCATGGGGAGTGTTCGCTTTCTGGCTTTTTTTCTGATCTGCGGCATACTGGCCGGGGCATTGCACGTCGCGGCCAACCCTCAATCCAACATCCCTACCATCGGGGCTTCCGGTGCCATTGCCGGAATCATGGGGGCTTATTTCTTTTTGTTTCCTTATGCCCGCATCATCATCTGGGTGTTCTTTTTGCCTTTGTTCGTGAAAGTCCCCGCCATAGCGTTTTTGGGTATCTGGGTGATGATACAGCTTTATCAAGCCACTACCGGCCAGGACAGTGGCGATCCCTACGCACAAGTGGCCTGGTGGGGGCATCTTGGAGGATTTATCGCCGGTATGCTGCTGCACCCTTTGTTTTTGTTGCGTAACCGAAAAGGCGATCCCAGCCTGACGTTCTGGACGTGAACTCCGTCAGCCGGTTCAAAACAACCAGCCACCACCGCTTTGGTTCAAATCAACCCCTTCTTCATAGGGCCATAACACCTGCCCGGCCCTGCTCCGGCCAGTAAAACTGGCCGTCCAGCACTTCACCTCCTGCATGAAACCACTGGCATGAATGTCGCTCATGCCGGTATCAGGAGGTAACAAACCCATGCTCAACTCTACCAACCCCAATAGCCATACACCTACTTTCGATCTGGACGACTCACTGGAACGCATAGCCCATTGGCTGCCGACCCAGCGCCCCATCAAGGATTTTGTCCACCACAATACCCTCCATGCTTTGGAGGAACATGATTTTCATGTCGCAATCGCTATAGCAGCGCGTCTGTTCGGCGCGTACAGCTATTTGCCCATCTCCGATTACCAGGCGCGTTACTACGAAGGACGCATTACGAATTTCGCTCTGAATCGCGCCATAGACGAAAATGCCTGCGGTCCACGGGAAGAACTAGCACTAAGATCCTCCTTGTTTGATCGCAGCGAAGGACTGCATTACCCACCGGTCTCACTGGCCAACCAAGGGATCAGAGCACATTGGCTGACGGCTATCGAAGTCAACCTGAACGCGCTGGTACAACCGGTTTTGTTCCGGCTAATGGCTAATTTTCTTGATCAGGGCTTAGCCCGCTGGAGCGTGGCCCGTGCCGGGGAATCACTTTGGGCCTGCGCACGCCGACTGGTAGAAAACAGTTTTGTCCCCTTGTACCCTCTGGGTGATCCGCAAGGTCGGGAACTGCTGCAACAGACACCCGATGCAGCCATACACGCGGCACTGCATCAGATCGTGGGCGATCCCTCACTGTACGAGCAATACCTGCTGGAAATGGTGCTGACTCATCCCGGTTGGTCGGGCATGGTCAGCGTGATAGAAGCGGATCCATCGGCCTTGCTCAGTCGTCGTCTGGTGTCTCTTAAGGAATTTGTAGCCGTGGAATTAACACTGGAAGCGACCTTCCTCGCTCAAAAAAGAGGTCAAGGCTACCAGCCAGTTCATGCGATACCCACACTGTCTCAGGCCGCCCGGCTAAAAGA
>JBPCSC010000143.1:0-19284 GCA_051007495.1 Methylococcaceae bacterium
GGCCCGCAAAAGCCGGTCTGATCCCAAACCCGACCCAATACTCTGGCTGGATGAGCTTAACCCTGAAACTAAAACGGGTCTGGATACTGAACTGGTTTTCCGGCTGGAAACCTTTCAGTACAAGGGCATTATTCCCGGGGTTCCTAAAGCTTTGGCCGAATGGCTACGAGGCCGGTGGCCGTTGACGCTGCTGGAGCGCGTACCCGGTTCGCGGGAAGTGTTGGATTTTCAGGTGCGAGGCACGCGCCCGGTCACGTTGATGGCGGCTTATCCCAGAATGCTGGAGCCAGTACTGGGCAAGGCAAACGGGCTGGATTTCATGGTTCACGATCTGGAACACGCCTGCAAGTTCTTTGCAGATGCGGAATTGAATCGTCTGCAAAGGCAGTTTTTTAGATGGCTATGGAAGGCCGAAACGGAGGGGGTGCTGAATCCCTGGCCAGACGATGCGGTGTATGCCCAACGACTCGACTACCTCATCAGCGACATGAATACCCACCCTGTGCATGGTTTGCGGTATCTCTCCGCCAATCTGGTCGAATGTGTGTTGCGGCAGGAGGGAAAAGCCGTGAACGATGCTTTGTCTGATCAGGGTGAGGCGGTTCTTGCCGGGCAACTACACCGTTTGGCTACGTGCTGGGGCATTTCTGCTGAGGCCAGGGCCGCCTTGTTGACGCTGGTTACGGATCACAGCACGGTCAGCGATGCGCAGGTGCTGGAAACCGAACTGCGGGCTATGGCGTAAGCGGCGTGTCCCACAATCGGTAGGGATGTCTAGCCAGATGAGTGTTGTAGTAACGGGAATCGTCAGTCACTTCTTTACCCAGCCAGTCGGGGCGTGCGAAGGACTCATCCGCCGATTGCAGCTCAATTTCTGCCACCACCAAACCCGCGTTTTCCCCTTCGAATACGTCTATCTCAAAAGTGTGCGGGCCTTGTTCTACGAAATGGCGCACCTTTTCCACTACGGGTGTTTTGCTGAGTTGGTTAAGCATATCGTGGGCATCGCTCAGGGGGATTTCATACTCAAACTCCGACCGCTCAGCCCCTATCGTGACCCCTTTAATGTTAAGCAAGGCCTGTTCGCCTGACACTCTGACCCTGACCGAGCAGTCGGTTTCGTTGTTCAGATAAGCCTGGCGGTAGTGCACCGATCCCGTCACCAGGCTACGCCAGCCATCATGACGGAGCAGAAATTTGCGTTCGATTTCCTTGGCCATGTCAGATCTCCGGGGAGTGGTTCCACTCTTCCCAATAGGGTTTGGGCTGGAATCGTTCGTGTAAAAAATCAATGAAGGTACGCACCTTGGCTGAAAGGTGTTTGCGGTGCGGGTAAACGGCGTGAATTTCGAGGGTGGTGGGCAAGTAATTGGTGAGCACAGTTTGCAAACGACCTTTAGAGATGTCCTGACCTACCATGTACGTCGGCAGCAACGCCAAACCCAATCCGTGTATGGCGGCTAGCCGCAAGGCATCGGCCACATTGGATTGCAGGTTTCCGGTGATCTTGACCACGGTTTGCTCACCTTTAGTAGAAGTGAACTGCCATTGATCCCTGGGCGGCATGCTGGAATTGATGAGGCAGTTGTGCTTGCGTAAATCTTCAGGTGTCTGTGGCACACCGTGGCGGGAGAAATACCCCGGCGAACCACACACCACCCGTTGCGAACTGGCCAGCTTTCGGGCAATCAGGCTGGAGTCACGCAACTCATCCAGATGAATGGCCAGATCAAAGCCCTCCTCAATCAGATCAACATGGCCGGTTTGCAGAATCAACTCCACGTTCACATCGGGGTAGGCACTGGTGTAAGCCGAAATGGCCGGGGCCAGGTGATAAGCCCCAAAGAAGGGAGCGGCGTTCACTTTCAAAGTGCCGCGAGGCTCGGTTTGCAGCCGGGTGACGGCGATTTCCATTTCTTCCATGTCATCCAGAATCTGAAGACAGCGCTCCAGGTAGACCACGCCGACTTCCGTCAGGCTGAGGTTGCGGGTGGTGCGGTTGATCAGCCGTATTCCTAAGCTGTTTTCGAGTTGCATTACGTGCTTGGTGACCATTGCACGGGAAAGACCGAGTTCCTTGGCGGCCGCTGCAAAGCTTCCGGCTTTGGCGACTTTGGTGAAAACCTGCATGCTATTGAGTTTATCCATGGACCTTAATCGCGGGATCGTTTTAATTATGGAGACAATCAGTAATTTTTATTGGTCATTGTAAACCAGATGTGGTGTTATTTACACCGTGGCCAACTGATGAAACATGCTTTCAGTACGAAAGCAGGAGGTTTATAAAATGAAACGTAGCTTAGGTCTTGTGTTGGCATTAGTCACTAGCGGTGTATCGGCTTTTTCATGGGCAGCCGAGCAAAACCCACAACAGATTGCGGAATCACGCGCCGCCGAGTGGAACGCCGCCTTCGCCGGTGGCAAGGTCGATGACATTTTGTCGTTGTACACCGAAAATGCCATTCTGTTACAGCCCAATGGTTCAGTCTCCAAAAGCCCGCATGAGATACGCGAATTCTGGCAGGTGTTAATCCAAAAAGGCGTGTACGCCATGGACATTGTCACGGTACGCAGCGGTGATGACGATACCATCGTGACTACCTCTACACTGTCCGATGTCAAAACGCTGCAAAACCCCGGCCAGCAAGTGATGAAATATCGCTACAACGGGGTGTTATACAGTGTATTCAAGCGTCAGCCTGATGGCAGTTGGAAAGCGAACGTCCAGCAATGGTCGGGTAGCAACCTCCAGAAGGCTTTTTAACATCACAGCGGTTTGCTAGACTGAATTTCCTGGTAGCGCACTCAGGAATTACCCCTAAGGCGCGACCAGGCTCTGCAAGCCCCGAACTGAGGCTTTTTCCGCAACGTCACACGATTCGAGGAATATCGAATGATTCATGAACTTCCTACTCTGGCTTATGCCCACGATGCTCTGGCCCCGCACATTTCAGCGGAAACTCTGGAGTTTCACTACGGCAAACACCATTTGACTTACGTCACCAACCTCAACAACCTGATTCCAGGAACTGAATTTGAAGATTTATCACTGGAAGACATCGTAAAGCGTTCTACCGGTGGCATTTTCAACAATGCCGCACAGGTTTGGAATCACACGTTTTACTGGAACTGCCTGAAGCCCAATGGCGGTGGCGAACCCACCGGAGCCATTGCCGATGCGATCAACGCCAGTTTTGGTTCTTTCGAGAAATTCAAAGAAGAGTTCACCAAGTGTGCCGTTACCACTTTTGGTTCGGGTTGGGCGTGGTTGGTAAAAAATACCGATGGCAGCCTGGCCTTGGTGAGCACCAGCAATGCCGGATGCCCCTTAACCGGCAACCAAACCCCACTGCTGACCTGCGATGTTTGGGAGCATGCTTATTACATTGATTACCGCAATGCCCGTCCCAAGTATCTGGAAGCCTTCTGGAATCTGGTGAACTGGGACTTTGCCTCCAGCAATCTGGAAACCTGATCACTTAAAGTTTCTTTGGCACCCTTAGCCACCGACTGCCCACACGGGCGGTCGGTGGCTTTTTTTATTTGGTTCGTACGAGCGACTGGGCGTGACCCAGGCGCGGATTTCCGACCTGGTGCGCGGTAAGTGGAAGAAATTCAGCCTGGATATGCTGTTGTCCCTGGCGGTCAAGGCGGGAATCAAGTTCAGGCTGCAATTGGACGAGACGGCTTAACCCATCAAATTACCCATCGCGCTCGACCCCGCGTCAATAATTGCGGCTTTTCTCGACTTGAGCAGTCAGCCATGCGTCGATTTTGGCTTCGATCCAGCCGACAGCTTTCGCGCCGACTGAAATGGGCTTGGGATGGGTTTGGCCGAAGCCGGGCATAGATACTTGATCAGGAAAGCCCGATCTTCGATTCAAGTAGTCTCCAAGTCGGTAGGCTTGTTATTTTCCTATACAAAAGCTGCTGAAAATTTTGCCCAGCAGATCATCAGTAGTAAATACTCCGGTAATTTCAGCCAAAGCCCTTTGAGCCAGGCGTAATTCTTCTGCCAATAACTCGGCGACGCCGGAGTTAAGGTGGGTTTGAGCGGAAAGGAGGTGGTTATGGGTACTTTTCAAGGCATCCAGATGCCGACGTCGGGCAGTGAACACGCCGTGGGATTCTGCTTGATACCCCATAACAGACTTGAGGTGTTCTCGCAGCAGTTCCAGACCTAGACCTGTACGTGCCGAGAGGGTGATTTCCCAACCGTAGGGCTGTTCACGCAGACAGGCGACTCCGTCGGTGCGGTCGATTTTGTTGAGGATTCGGGTGACGGGAATATGGGGCGGGAACGCTTCGGTGAGGTCGGCTTCGGTGTCAGGGTTTTCGGCATCCATTACCCAGAGTATGCGATCAGCCTGGGCGATCTCGGATCGGGCTCGGCGTATGCCTTCTTGTTCTACTCGATCATGACTGTGCCTGAGACCGGCAGTGTCGATGATGTGCAAAGGCATTCCGTCAATTTGTATGTGTTCACGCAAAGGGTCGCGGGTGGTGCCGGCCACTTCAGTGACTATGGCGGTTTCGCGCCCTGACAATCGGTTGAGCAGACTGGACTTACCGGCATTGGGGCGACCGGCAATCACCACTGTCATGCCTTCCCGGAGCAGACAGCCCTGATGGGCCGATTGATGAATTGCTTGAACGGTGTGATCCAGTTCGGTCAGTTGTAGGGCTATGCCGCCCTGCTCCAGAAAATCAATGTCTTCATCCACAAAATCAATCGACGATTCCACATACATACGCAAGTGAGTCAGTCGTTCCAGCAGGGTATTTATCTGTAACGAAAATTCACCACTCAGCGACCTCGTGGCCGATCGCACGGCCCGTTCGCTGCTGCTGTCAATCAGATCGGCTATGGCTTCGGCTTGAGTCAGGTCTATGCGGTCGTTTAGAAATGCCCGCTCGCTGAATTCGCCAGGACGGGCCAGTCGCACACCGCACTGAAGTATGCGTCGTAACAACATATCCAGCAAAACGCTGTTGCCGTGCGCCTGGAGTTCCAGCACATCTTCGCCGGTATAGGAATGAGGACCCGGAAAATAGAGGGCAATGCCACGATCCAGCGGAGTGCCGTCCACATCAAGAAACGGCACATAATGGGCGTGACGGGCTTTTAAAGAGTAGCCAAACAAAACCGGCATGAGGCGGAACACCTCAGGCCCGGACAGGCGGATAATCCCTACGCCGCCCCGACCGGGTGGTGTGGCGATGGCGGCGATGGTGTCGGGTGCAGGCATGAGGACAGGAATGCGGCAAGAGCGTCCTTGCTCCAGGTTTTGAGGCTTAAAGCATCAGGTTTTGGCGGATGCCTTTCCTTCCACTTCCCGGGTGATAATCCACTGTTGCAGCATGGACAGGATGTTATTCACCACCCAGTACAGCACCAGTCCTGATGGGAAAAATGCGAAAAAGCCTGTGAACATGATCGGGAAAAACTGCATCACCTTGGCCTGCATGGGATCCGCAGGCGGCGGGCTGAGTTTTTGCTGAAAATACATGGATATGCCCATCAACACAGGCAAAACAAAATACGGATCTTTGGAAGACAAATCGTTCAGCCAGAAGATGAACGGAGCCTGGCGCATTTCCACGGTTTCGATCAACACCCAATACAGGGCGATGAACACGGGTATCTGTACCAGAATAGGCAAACAGCCACCCAGAGGATTGGCCTTTTCTTCCCGGTACATCTCCATCATGGCCATGTTGAGCTTTTGTTTGTCGCTACCGTATTTCTCTTTCAATTCCTGCATTTTCGGCTGCAATTTACGCATACCGGCCATAGACCGGTAACTGGCCGCCGAAAGCTTGAAGAACATGGCTTTCAGGGAAATGGTCACGAGTATGATGGCCCAACCCCAGTTGTCGAATAGTTTGTGAAACTGTTCCAGCAACCAGAATATAGGTTTGGCGGCGATGGTCAGGTAGCCGTAATCCACCGTCAGTTCAAGTCCTGGGGCGGTTTGTTCGAGTACCCGCTGTAATTTGGGCCCGGCGTATAACTCGGAACTCAAGGATTTTTCTTCCCCGCTGGCTACTTCCTGGGCCAGTGAATACGCTCCGATAACATAATGTTCGTCGGCTAATGCCTTGGTGTAGAAGTTGTGTTCATCGCCGGCATGAGGGATCCAGGCAGCCAGGAAATAATGCTGAATCAAAGCCAGCCAACCAGACTTGGAAAGCTTGTCTGCATGATCCGCCATATCCTTGAATTCGACTTTTTTGTAATTGTCTTCGGTGGTGTAGATCACACCGCCGGTGTAGGTGCGTATCATGGCATCTTTGCCCTTGTCACCGGGATTTTTACGCTGCAACTGAACGTACTGACGGCCCTTCCAGGGTGCAGCGGAGTGGTTGGCTACGGTGTGTTCCATACCGATTTTGTAGTCGCCCCGATTCAGTGTGTAGGTTTTGGTTACGGTAACACCGTCCGGGTTGTTCCAGGTCAGGGGGATACTCAGGGTGTTTTCACCCGTTTTAAGTTGATAGTCGGTGGCTGTCGCTTGCCAGACGCTGTGATGATTGGGAGCTGCACGGTCATCACCCAGAAACCCGCTCTGGGCCACGAAGTAATTGTCCTTGTCGCCCGCCATAAGATGTATGGGTTGATCGGGGTGATCCTTGCTGACGGGGTAGTTCAGCAATTCCATGGAGATAATGTCTCCTCCCAAGGTGTCCAGTTCCATTTTCAGCACATCGGTCGTCACCCGGATGATCTGATGCTGTGTGGCGGCATCAGCCATTTTGACGGTCGACAGTTCGGCGACATTGCCCGTTGATGCCGGTACGTCACCGCCTGCTGCCGGGGGGGCAGGAACCACCAGATCGCCACCGTTTTCGGCGGTTGCCTCTGGTTTTGGACCGTAGTCCACTTGCCATTGCTGCCACAGCATGACACTAAAAAATACCACGAATACAAACAGTATGAACCTTACATTATCCATGCTTTTTTCCGAATTTTTCTGGAACAGGATCGAAACCGCCCGAATGCCATGGATGGCATTTCAGCAGTCGTTGAATGGTGAGGAAAGATCCCCTGGTGGCCCCGAATCGCTCAATGGCAGTCAAGGCATAACAGGAGCAGGTTGGGTGAAAACGGCAATGCTGGCCCACCCACGGACTAATCAGGAAACGGTAAAGCTGGATGAGGGAGATCAGGATGATTTGCATTGCTTCACCTGGTTGTTCCAGTGTTTCTGCAATGAATATCTGAGTGCTTCATGACTGGCCTGGATCGCCGAACTACGCGCCATGACGATGAAATCGAAACCATCGAGGTGGTGTTGGCTAAGACGGAAACTCTCACGGATGAGTCGCTTGATACGGTTGCGATCGGTGGCGTGGCGGATTTGCTTACGGGAAATGGCAAGACCCAGGCGCGGGGCCTGTCCGCCATTGGCGCGAGCCAGGACGGTTAGATATCGGTCTGCCGATTTGGTCGCATTGTCAAAAACATGTTGGAAATCCCCGGAATTGTTGAGTCGCAGAAGCCGGGGAAAACCATTTGGTTTCATCGTTACCGTCAGACCGTAAGCCGCTTGCGGCCCTTGGCACGACGTGCATTCAATACTTTACGGCCATTCACGGTGGCCATACGTGCCCTGAAACCATGGGTGCGAACACGCTTCACTTTGCTGGGTTGGTAAGTTCTTTTCATAGGCTGCCTCTCCTGATGAGACTCTCGGTACGCAAAGGTCGCGCATGATAGTTTAGGGGGTGGGGCTTGTCAATCACTCGGAAAGCACAGCTTATGCCGCAGATGTAGCTACCTGAGCAGGGACAGCGGTTTACTTGTTGGAATTATGGGTGAGGCCCGTGTATATTTACCCGCTTTTCCAGGGTGTCGCCCCGCATGGAGAAGCCCTCCACCCCACAGAGCAACACGCGGCAGATCACCGGTCTTTAGCACAAAGGGGTCACACCCGACAGCCTCTTCCTACCCTCGTCAATCACCAGAAGAAGACCACCATGAGCCTGATTTGGAACCAGTGTATGAGCCTACTGGAAGCCGAGTTGCCCCCCCAGCAGTTCAACACCTGGATCAGACCTTTACAGGCGGTAGAAGACGGTTCCGATCTTAAGCTGCTGGCCCCCAACCGTTTCGTGCTGGATTGGGTCAGGCAGCATCATCTGGGCAAGATAGAGGAAATTCTGATCAGCCAGAAGATACAACCCTGTCCTAGCGTGGTGTTGGAGATCGGTAGCCGCAAAGTCGAAACCTCATCCTCTGCTGCTGTATCGCCCCCCCGGAAAGCCGCAGCGCCCAAACGGAATATCCCTAATAACATCAACACGGCCTTCACCTTTGAAAATTTCGTGGAGGGCAAATCCAACCAACTGGCCAAGGCGGCTTCGATACAGGTGGCCCAAAATGTTGGCCGTGCCTACAACCCGTTATTCATTTACGGCGGAGTCGGTCTGGGTAAAACCCACCTGATGCACGCCATAGGGTCTGAGATACTCAGGGCCAATCCCTCCGCCAATGTTATTTATCTGCATTCCGAGAAGTTCGTATCCGACATGGTGAAAGCCTTGCAACACAATGCGATTGATGCCTTCAAGGCGCATTATCGTTCGGTGGACGCGCTTTTGATTGATGACATACAGTTTTTTGCCGGCAAAGAGCGTTCGCAAGAGGAGTTTTTTCATACCTTTAATACCCTACTGGAAAACAAGCACCAGGTCGTGCTGACGTGTGATCGATACCCCAAAGAAATTAAAGGCCTGGAAGAACGCTTGAAATCACGTTTTGGCTGGGGTTTGCCCGTCGCTATAGAACCGCCTGATCTCGAAACCCGGGTCGCCATTCTCATGAGCAAAGCCGTACTCGGCGGTATTGATATTTCCCCTGAAGTCGCTTTTTTTATAGGTAAACGCATACGCTCCAACATTCGTGAACTGGAAGGTGCCTTGCGTCGGGTAACGGCTAACGCCCAGTTCACCGGAAAACCCATCACACTGGATTTTGCCAAGGAAGCACTAAAGGATTTGATCGCCTTGCAGGATCGCATGATCAATATCGAGAACATCCAAAAAACGGTTGCCGAGTATTTCAAGATCAGGGTCGCTGACCTCATGTCCAACAAACGAACCCGCACCGTCACCCGCCCCAGGCAAATGGCCATGGCCCTGGCTAAAGAACTCACCAACCACAGTTTGCCCGAGATCGGCCAGATGTTCGGTGGGCGCGACCACACCACCGTGCTACATGCCTGCCGCAAGGTGCAAGAACTAAAAGAAAGCGACAGCAAATTTGCCGAAGATTATTCCAACCTGCTGCGTACCCTTTCCAGTTGATGCCGGATCAGGACATCAACCTCCGATTCCACCATACTCCCAGGGAGCCTAACCAATGAAACTGTCCATTACCCGAGAAAACCTGCTGGGCCCGCTGCAACAGGTAGTCAGCGTGATTGAACGCAAACAAACCCTTCCGATACTGTCCAACGTGCTATTGCGTCTGGTAGACGACCGCCTGTATCTGACCGGAACCGACCTGGAACTTCAATTAGTTACCCTGACGACTGTCGAATCCGGTGAACCCGGACAAACCACCTTGCCTGCCCGTAAATTTCTGGACATCATCCGCCTGTCCCCCGAGAAATCCCTGCTCAAAATCAACTGCCGTGGTGACCGGGCCGAGTTATCCAGTTCTACCAGCCGCTACACCCTCAGTACATTGCCCGCCGATAACTACCCGCAATTCGATTCCGGTGCGGTGGATGTCGAATTTCAAATTCCTGCTTCGTTACTGAAAAAAGCCATGGATAAAACCATGTTTGCCATGGCCGTTCAGGATCACCGTTATTTTTTGAACGGATTACTCCTGGATTTCGATGGCAAGAGTCTTAAAGCAGTGGCTTCCGATGGCCACAGGTTGTGCTATTTCAGGGAAGAACTGGACAACGCCCCCCTGCAGGACAGCCGACAGATTATTATTCCCCGCAAGGGAATCACCGAGTTGTATCGTTTGTTGGGCGACAGTGAAGAGTCTTTAAGCTTCCGCATCTCCGCCAATACGGTGCAAGTCGAACTGGGCCATTTTTGTTTTTCAGCCAAGTTGATTGAAGGCCGTTATCCCGATTATCAAAGGGTTATTCCCAAAGACATCACCCACCGCCTGATGGCCGAACGCACACCACTGAAAAGTGCCCTCACCCGTGTGGCGGTACTCTCGCATGAAAAATACAAGGGTATGAGTCTGGAAGTCGCTGATGATGAAACACTATGCCTGAAAGCTCAAAATCCGGAACACGAAGAAGCCGAAGAAAAACTCACTATAGAAACCGAAGGAGGAAAGTTTCAGGTAGGGTTTAATTTCACCTATTTGCTGGATGCCATTAACAATATCGATTCGGAGCGGGTCAAACTGTCGTTGCCCAGTGGGTGCAGCAGTTGTCTGATTGAAGATACACAAGACAGCCGATTCATCTTCATCGTCATGCCCATGCGCCTTTGAGTCAGGCGAGTCACGTTTCGAGTTGCCCGTTTTTTGCGATTTCAAAATGACGTTGTCACGAATGGAATGGCTGCATCTTCGCAATCTGGAACCCGGCCAGTGGCTGCCGGGCCCTGGAATCAACCTGATTCAAGGCGCGAACGGCAGTGGCAAAACCTCGATGCTGGAAGGCATCCACTTGCTTGGACGAGCGCGTTCTTTTCAAACCACCCGGGCCAACCAACTCATACGTCACGGCCACACCGAAGCCCACGTCAGCGGCACAGTCATTGACCGGGCCGGATTCCGCCACAGTTTAGGCATAAGGCTAGGGCGGGATGAGCGGGAACTGCATCTCAATGGCCACAAACCGCCTTCCAGCGTCGAATTGCTGAGAACCTTTCCGGTGTTGGTCATCACGCCAACCAGCACCGCACTGCTTAAGGAAGGCCCTAAACCGCGCAGGCAATTTCTGGATTTTGGCGTGTTTTACGAACAGGGCGAATTTCTGGACATCTGGCGACGCTACATGAAGGTTTTAGGCCACCGCAACCGGCTTTTGCGGGAAAAAAAACTGCACGAACTGGATCCCTGGAACCAGGAACTGGATCGTTACGGTACAATAGTTGCTGAGGCCAGAGCACGGTATGCCGATCGTCTATTACCGCTGCTGCGTGACACCGCTGAACGTTTTCTCCCCGCCATCGTACGACTCGAACTTAAAACCACGGCCGGGTGGAGTGAGCAAAAAACCCTGACGCAAGCCTTGCACGATGACATCCAGACTGACCTTCGTCAGGGGTATACCCAGTCTGGCCCGCATCGGGGCGATTTCAGCATCACCGTCGATGGCCGCTCGGCCCGAGCTTATCTTTCCAGAGGTCAAACCAAGCTGCTGATTTACGCGCTGTTATTAGCCCAATCCCGCATGATGGAGCACAGCGATACCCCTTATTCGGGTTGCCTGTTGATCGACGATCTGGCTTCTGAACTCGACGACCGCAACCGCAACCTGCTCCTGGATTTTCTATCCGAACGGCGATTCCAATGTTTTATTACCGCCACCGATGCCACCCCTTTTAACCGGGATATTCCGGTACGGGTGATACTGGATCAGGGGCAGTTTAAGTCACTCTAAATGACACCTTTCCATCAACCCAATAACGACATGACGAACATCAACACAAGCAGCGATTACGACAGCTCTTCGATTAAAGTATTGAGAGGCCTGGATGCCGTGCGTAAACGGCCCGGTATGTACATAGGGGATACGGATGACGGAAGTGGCCTGCACCACATGGTGTTTGAGGTCGTGGATAATTCCATAGACGAAGCCCTGGCCGGCCATTGCAAAAATATAGAAGTTACCCTGCACACGGATCAATCGGTGAGTGTCAGCGACGACGGTCGGGGTATACCGGTAGATATACACATTGAGGAAGGACGCTCGGCAGCGGAAGTGATCATGACGGTACTCCATGCCGGCGGTAAATTCGACGACAACGCTTATAAGGTATCCGGTGGTTTGCACGGAGTGGGGGTTTCAGTAGTGAATGCCCTGTCGGAAAAACTGATACTCACCATTGCCCGTGATGGCAAACGCTATCATCAGGAATATCGCCACGGCGAACCGCAAGCCCCGCTTATGGCAGTGGCCGATACTGAAGAAACCGGAACCCGCATCTACTTCAAACCCAGCTCAGAAACCTTTACCAATATCGAGTTTCACTACGAAATTCTGGCCAAACGTCTCAGGGAATTATCCTTTCTGAATTCCGGGGTACGCATTCAATTACATGAGGAAGCCACAGACAAAACCGACGTATTTGAATATGAAGGCGGGATACGGGCTTTTGTGGAACACCTCAACAAGAATAAAACCACTTTGTTTGACAAGGTGTTTTATTTTCAGGCTGAAAAAGACGGGGTAGGCGTGGAAGTGGCCTTGCAATGGAATGATTCTTACCAGGAAAACATTTATTGCTATACCAACAATATCCCCCAACGCGATGGCGGGACACACCTGGCCGGGTTTCGCGGTGCCATGACCCGCACCCTCAACCAGTATATTGAGGAACTGGGCCTGTTAAAAAAGCATAAGGTCGCCACTTCCGGCGATGATGCCCGGGAAGGCTTGACGGCCGTGCTGTCAGTCAAAGTACCCGATCCCAAATTCTCCTCGCAAACCAAAGAAAAACTGGTTTCATCGGAAGTCAAATCGGCGGTTGAATCAACGCTGGCCGATCGCTTCCAGACGTTTCTACTGGAAAATCCCGGCATCGCCAAGCTGATCGCCAACAAAATGATTGAAGCGGCCCGCGCCCGTGAAGCCGCCCGCAAAGCCCGGGACATGACCCGCCGTAAAACCGCGCTCGACATCGCCGGATTACCCGGCAAACTGGCGGATTGCCAGGAACGGGATCCGGCACTGTCTGAACTGTTTCTGGTGGAAGGGGATTCAGCCGGTGGCTCGGCCAAGCAGGGGCGAGATCGACGCACCCAGGCCATATTGCCGCTCAAAGGTAAAATCCTGAATGTGGAACGGGCACGCTTCGACCGTATGATCTCCTCCGAGGAAGTGGGTACGCTGATTACCGCTTTGGGGTGTGGCATAGGTCGGGAGGAATACGACCCTGACAAACTGCGTTATCACCGCATCATCATCATGACCGATGCCGATGTAGACGGCTCGCATATTCGCACCTTGCTGCTGACATTCTTTTACCGGCAAATGCCTGAGTTGATTGAGCGAGGGTATATTTATATCGCCCAGCCGCCGCTGTACAAGGTTAAAAAAGGTAAACAGGAACAATATGTCAAAGACGACAATGAACTCAATAATTACCTGCTGCAACTGGCTTTGGATAAAACCCGGCTTTATCCCGATGCAGATACTCCGCCGATTACCGGTCAGGCACTGGAGAAACTGGCGCGGGATTATCTCGGCATACAAAGCAACATCAACCGTCTGGCCCATCGCTATGATGCTGCCCTGCTTGAGGCCATGGTGGAACATCCCACGCTCACGCCCGAACTCATGGCCGACACAGAAACCCGTCAAACCTGGTTTGATACCTTAATTACTTTTTTGAATCGGCTGGAAAAAGGCTCTTCCGGGTTTTCGGTCGATCTGCGTCACGATACGGCGAGCGGCGAGTTTTCAGCGCGTTTCTGTAAGCGCCTGCACGGGGTTGAAAAGTATTTTGATCTGCACGCTCATTTTTTCCAGACCGGCGATTACCGCCGTATCAGGCAGTTTGGTGCTGAAGTCGAGGGGATATTCAGTGAACACAGTTATATCGCCACCGATGACAAACGCGAGTCGGTCAGTAATTTCCGCGCAACCTTCGACTGGATGATGGCCGAAGCCCGCAAGGGCCAGCACATACAGCGGTATAAAGGTTTGGGAGAAATGAATCCTGACCAACTATTTGAAACCACGCTGGATTCCAACACCCGCCGTTTGTTGCAGGTCAAAATCGAAGATGCCATGGCGGCCGATGAAATTTTTACCACACTGATGGGCGATCAAGTGGAACCGCGCCGCGATTTCATCGAGAAGAATGCCCTGGAAGTCAGTTTTCTGGACATTTAACCTATATGGCGACTACTCCCCAAACCACGGCCCCGCTTCAGTATTTCGCCAACGTTAATCCTGATTTGCTTGACTGGTTGCCGCTGAACGCGAAAAAGATACTCGAAATTGGCTGCGGCACGGGTTCATTAGGTATGGCCTACCGCAGCAGAAATCCCGTAGCCGTTTATGGCGGCGTAGAATTATTCGCCACGGCCGCTGAATCCGCCCGGCAGCAACTGGACTGGGTCGTTGAGGGCAATATCGAACACGCAGATGTTTTGCAGCAGGTGGATACCGCATTGGCCGGGTCTCCGGCGGATGTACTGGTATTTGGTGACGTACTGGAACACCTGGTGGATCCCTGGCAATGTCTGGCCGGATTGCGCAGTCGGGTCAGTCCGGGTGGTACGAGTGTGGCCTGCATACCCAATGTCGCGCATTGGTCGCTGCTGTTACAGCAACTGCAAGGGCAATGGAATTACACCGACCAAGGCCTGCTGGATAGAACCCATCTGCGCTTTTTCACCTTGAATACGGCTATTGAGATGTACCACTCTGCCGGTTGGCAGGTGATCGAAGCCAAGCCCAGAGTCATGCAACCGGATCAAACCCGAAAAGTTCTGGCCATATTCGAGCAATTGGCGGAGGCCCTGGGTATCAGCAAGGAACGCATACGGCAAAACCTGCCCGCCTTTCAGTGGGTGATTCGTGCGGTAAATGGTGATTCCCCAGAGCGGCTATACCTCGCCGGTTTTGGTCTGAAGAAACAGGCGGGCGTCACCGAAGCCCGCATTGATCATCCGCTAAAAACCTTGGCCAGTCTCCCGTATGTACGGGTGACCCACTCGGAACAAGGCTTGACCATCCCCAATGATTGGCCTCTGGGTGTGTTGATCCTGCAACGCCAGTTTTTGATTCACCCTCCTTTTATTCAGGCGATTGAAAACCTGATCAGCAAAGGCTGGATCGTCATTCAGGACATGGACGACGACCCGCATCACTGGCGTGAATTTGTCGAATCAGACTTTTACGCCTATCGTGCCGTACACGCAGTTACAGTCAGCACCCAACCGCTGGCGGAGATGATCCGCGCTTGGAATCCCGAGGTGCGGGTGTTTGCCAATGCCATTTATCAATTGCCTGTGGTGTCGTCCAGCGCGCCCAAAAACGGCGAGCGTATCCGCATTTTCTTTGGTGCACTGAACCGCAAGCGCGATTGGCAAGCACTCATGCCGACCTACCGGCACTGGGCTGAAACTCAGGGAGCCTCCATCGAATGGGTGGTAGTACATGACCGTGAGTTTTTCGAGGCTCTGCCCGAAGCCTGCCGCAAAGTCTTTCATCCCACCTTGCCGCAACCCGAATACCTCTCGGTTTTAGCCTCCTGCGACCTGGCTCTGTTGCCTCTGAACGATACCCCGTTCAACCGCATGAAATCTGATCTCAAATTCATAGAATGCTGCGCCGCCGGGGTAGTGCCTTTGTGTTCGCGCCTGGTCTACAGCGACACGCCCGAACACCTGAACATAGGCTATTTCGCAGACACGGCGGACGAATGGCTGAGTGTGCTGGTGGAGTCCACTCAAGATGGGGAGACCCTGCGGCGGCGGCGGCAACTGGGCCTCGATTATGTGCGAACCCGGCGCATGCACTCAGGGCAGATGACGGCCCGTTCAGAGTTCTACCGCGCCCTGCTGGCTGACCGCCCCCGCCTCGAACAGGCCCGTCAGTTGCGTTTGGCCGCCATACCCGCCCAATTTAATCCGCTTGCATAGGAGTCCAGGTTCATGACCACTGCTGCCCTGTTCTTTGATCCTGATGGCTATATCCTGACCGGGCCTAAACTGATGGGACGACAGGCGGCCGGACATGGGTTTTTGAAAGCCGCTACTTTGGCTCATGGCGGTGAAACGCTATGGGTATATGCCGCCAACAAAGATTCCGCCACAGTCTTTTTCCAACTGGCCAGCAGTTTCGATCCAAAGGCCAAAGCGAAATGGATTCCGCTGGATCAAATCGAACAACTGGCCCAGGTCGGCACTTTGTTTTATCCGGGCCCAGGCCTGGGTGATCCGGCCCGATTGCGCCTGAGACTGAGTCCAGCGGCTTATTCGCTGGTAGGCATCACCCATACCTTGGCTTCACATATTGCGATGGACAGCATCGCCGACCTGGTGGACGCACCATTGATGCCTTGGGACGCGCTGATTTGCACCTCCAGTGCCGGGGGTGCCTGCGTGAAAAACCTGCTCGAAGCCCACTTCGACTACCTGCGCTGGCGTTTCGGTACTCCACTGCACCTGGCCATGCCGCAGTTGCCGGTTATTCCATTGGGGGTACACAGTCAGGATTTTGATTTCAGTGAGGAAGAACGCGCCGCCGCCCGCCAAACCTTGCACCTCGCCGCCGATGAGACCGTGGTGTTGTTTGTGGGGCGTTTGTCCTTTCATGCCAAAGCACATCCTCATCCCATGTATTTGGGGCTGCAAGCGGCCGCCGAACGCACTGGTCGTCGCATCACGCTGATCCAGTCCGGCAGTTTTGCCAACGAATTTATAGGAGAGGCGTTCAAGGATGCCGCCAGGCGGTTCTGTCCCGACATCAGGGCGATATTTTCCGACGGTAAGGATTTCACCGCGCACCGACGCTGCTGGGCCGCTGCCGATGTGTTTATCTCCTTGTCTGACAACATCCAGGAAACCTTCGGGCTGACCCCCATTGAAGCCATGGCGGCCGGTTTGCCGGTGGTAGTCACCGACTGGGACGGCTACAAAGACACAGTAAGAGACGGCATCGACGGCTTTCGTATTCCCACCTGGATGCCGCCTCCCGATCTAGGCGCGCACTATGCCAGAGCCTACGAAGCCGGCACAGACAATTACGACTTTTACTGCGGCTTGAACTGCCAAACCGTTTCGGTTGATCTGGCCGTGTTGACCGACCGACTCAGCACCTTGATTACCCATCCCGAACTCAGGCGACAACTCGGCCATTCGGCCCGGCAACGCGCCAGATCACAATACGACTGGGCGGTGGTTTATCGGCAATATCAAGCACTGTGGGCCGATTTAAGCCGTATCCGTCTGGAGGCCCCCAAGCATGAACCCTGGCGTTCACTCATCGAGCAGGCTCCTCGCATGGCACCCACCCGCCAGGATCCATACCGCACGTTCATGCACTACCCCACCCATTTGCTGCACGCGTCTACTCAGGTCAGGCGTTTACCGGAACGGCCCGCTGGCCGCTATCCGGAACTACTGGCTCATGGGCTATACAACTACGCCGGCAAGATTCTCCCCCGCCCTGAAGTCGCCGAACACCTGCTGAACTTATGTGCAGATCAAACCCGGCCACTGGCTGAACTGGCCCATCAAGCCGGATACGAAGTGGGCGAAACCGCACTGGCCCTGGCGGTACTGGCCAAGATGGGACTGATCAGACTAGACCCCCCCGAGAACACGCCATGAACACGGTTTACGACTACCACCAACGCACCAAACACCGGTTTAATGCGTACGCCAAAGGCCCTGACTTTCTCGACTGGGATACGCAACCCAACCCCTACCGACGCTTTGCCGGATCACCCCTGATTACCCTGCCACTCGCCGCCGAACACTGCGCCGTCACCTATCCTGAACTGTTCGAGGGGCGGATTCCCCCGTCTCCAGGCACGATTCACTCTTTAGGGCTATTGCTGGAATTGTCGTTCGGCTTGTCCGCGATCAAACAATATGGCGAGGATCAATGGGCTTTGCGTTGCAATCCCTCCAGTGGCAATTTGCATCCCACTGAAGTGTATGTCATCGCCAATGGCGTGCCCGATCTGGCATCTGGGGTTTACCACTACGCCAGTTACGAACACGGTCTGGAATTACGCTGTCAGGCCGATTGGCCACAGGCGGGTATTTGGGTGGGGTTTAGCTCTATTCATTGGCGAGAAGCCTGGAAATACGGCGAGCGGGCTTTTCGCTATTGTCAGCATGACATCGGTCACGCCCTGGGTGCTTTACGCTATGCCGCTGCGGTTTTGGGTTGGCGGGTAGAATGGCAACACACGATGAGCGATGCGGAACTCGCCGCCGTGTTGGGTGTTGATCGGGATATGGATTTTATGGACGCAGAACCGGAAACGCCTGATCTGTTGGTGAGGCTGGTGACCGAACGTCAACCCGATGCGGCCACAACGCCGGCCCTCATGCCGCAGCACATCGTAGCCGGAAACTGGCACGGACAGGCCAACCGACTGAGTGCGCATCATCTGCACCATTGGCCCATCATCGACACCATTAGCCAGGCCACCCGCAAACCGCGCACCCAACCAGCACCCCAATACCAGGCTCAGTGCCCTGCCCCAACGCGTGCGGACCCTGCCCATTCTGCCGCCCGATTGATACTCCAGAGGCGCAGTGCCCAATCCTTCGATAAAACCGCTACGCTCAGCCTGGCCGCATTTTTAAGGATGATGGAGTCCTGCTTGCCGCATACGGATCGACCTCCTTTTGATGTATGGCCGTGGCCGCCCCGGGTACATCTGCTGTTGTTTGTACACCGGGTGGAGTCTTTGGCACCGGGGCTATATTTGTTGTTTCGTGATGAATCCACCGCAGACCGCGAACTGGCCCGTTTGCCGGTCGAATATACCCGGATTCGCGTCACCCAAACGCCCAAGCTGCCACTCTACAAACTGATTGAATCCGACTTCATCAAAACGGCCAAGATACTGTCCTGTCAACAAGCCATAGCCGGAGACAGCGCGTTTAGCTTAAGCATGCTGGCTGAATTTGATACGGCCCTGGCGTGTGGGCCCTGGGCTTATCGTCACCTGTACTGGGAAACCGGGCTTATTGGTCAAAGCTTATATCTGGAAGCCGAAGCCTCAGGGGTGCGCGGCACGGGTATAGGCTGCTTTTTTGATGATGCCGTACATGAGGTACTCAAACTGGGCGATACCCACCTGCAAAGCCTTTATCATTTCACCGTAGGTACTCCACTTCCAGATACTCGACTGCACACCTTGCCCGCCTACGCCCACAGGGTTTTATAGTCAAATTACTTCAAACATAAATTTTCTCAGGTTAAGGGTTCACCCCGTAATTTTAACTCCTGTATAAAAACATTTCTGACTGTTTTGACCTTCATGCTGACTACGGCTTCAATGTCAAAATCGCCATCCAGCGTAGTATTCAGCGTCCATCCCGGCATATACTTTTCCAAGTATCACAGGGCAGCAGACGCACTGACGCAAGTCAGAAACCGA
>JBPCSC010000144.1:0-3275 GCA_051007495.1 Methylococcaceae bacterium
CACCCGAACCGGCCTTGGACTGATTGATGTAGTTGGTGCCGGTACTGCCATCCACCAGGTTGGTGACTTTACCGGTTTGGAGCGCAGCCAAAGCCGTAAGGTCAAAGGGATTGAATGGGGGCAGGGGCGAAGCCCTGACTTCAGTGACCACCGTGGTCAACCGGCCCATATTCAGGCTACCGCTGTTGGAGTTGTTGTTCCCCACACCGGCGGCGGCCAACATCACACTGCCATCATTGCTCGCAGCCATGGCATTCCAGTTGGAATTGGAGCCCGGCACGTCCTGCCAGGTGCTGCTGCCCGGAGGCAATTGCGACATCCAGCCGTCGGTGTATGCAGTTCTGGTTTCGGTGACCTGGTCTGAAAGGATAACTGCTCCTAAGACAACTAGTACCGGTCTGGTGTAGGTGTAGGGGTAGGTGTAACTGCCTGGCTTGTTGCCGATGAAGATACGGCCCTCATTGGTGATCAACACTTCAGAAAAGTCTTTTTCCGAGTTCTTGTTCGGTACGGTACTCAAACCCCAAGTCAACCCGGCATCTTTAGACACCGCCAGCGAACCATCACTGGCCAAAGCGGCGATGTTCTGGCCGTTGCTCGAAATGGAGACGTAATCGTATCCCTTGCCCTTGGTGACATTGGCCGCCTGCCAGGTAAACCCGGCATCGCGGGAAATCTGAATGCCGGTCTGGGTGGCATCCACCGTATTGGCAACGGCCACCAGCAGATTGTCCTGCACGGCGAGATCGCCCCATTTCAGATTATCTGAACTGTTCACTCGCTTGATCGTCGCGGTAGCCTGCGAGGACAGCCCATTCTGACTGATGGTAACAGTCATCAGTTGGCTGGTGCTGTCTGTCTTATAGACATACGTGATTTTGCCCTGGCTGGTGAAGTAGCGGTTGAGGTCGGCCAGACTGCCGGTAAAGCTCAGTATCCGGTCACTGGTGCCGCCGTTGGTCTTGCCTTCAACCGTCACCCCATCCGCGCTGATGGCGCTGAAGATGCCTTGATCTATGGACAACAGTACCGTGGCCTTGACGTTGACATCGCCCGCGAACGCAGCACCGCTGAACAGAATGCGTGATTTCTGATCCCGAGTGGCATTAAAGCTGGCAGGTATCGACACCGAGGGGGCCGGGCCTACCGGCAACGTCAGTGCGGCAATTTCGGCGGGTACAAACCCGGACAGGTCAAACACCGAGCCTTCGCTACCCGATTCCACCAAACTGTTCACACCCAGACTCCCTACCATCACATAGCGGTCTACTCCGTCTCCACCGGTCAGGCGGTTGCTGCCGAGTACGGCATAGAGGGTGTCATTGCCGGCCCCGCCCACCAATTGGTTGCTGCCCTGGCCCGCGTAGAGGATGTCGTTACCGGCCCCGCCAATCAGTTTGTCGTCGCCTGCGCCGGTGATGAAGGTCACTGAGGCCAGGCTTTCGGCTACTGCTTTCAGGGTATTGTTGCCCTGATTGTCCTCAACCCGGCCACCGCCCATGCCCGTCAGGATGGTGTCGTTGCCTTCACCACCGCGCACATCTACCGTCACCGTTCCCAGGAGGTGCGAGGCGTCGAAGGTGTCATTGCCCTGACCCAGATCAGCCACCACTCGGCTAACGCCGTTGAAGGTCATGTAGTACCCGTCCTGGAACTGCACCTGCACCACGCCATTCTGGCCGCCACTCAGTACCCAGCGTTCAGCGGAGTCAGTGGTGTCGATGTAGGCCCTGCTGCCGGAACGCGATCCAGAATACAGCGTCAGTTCGCCATTGTTGACCGTGCCCAGATACGGCTGAATGATGGGCGCGTTGATGGTCAGGGTGGGCAAATCCAGCTTGGCCACGGTGAAGCGGTATTCACCAAAAACAGGAACCTGAGCCCATATATACGCGCTGATGGAGGACGTTACTTTGATATCGAACAGGTTGAGCGGACCCAGGCCGGGGTAACCAATACTGCCACCGCTGCCGATACTCGTGCCGAAGATACCCGGAGGGGCCACGCCGACGCTGCCAGTACCCACATAACTCAGCATGGTGATGATTTCACTGGGACGAATCTTGCCGTCCCCCTTGAAATCGGCATTCACCACCTGACCATTGGCATCCCGGGTGATGGTCGCTGTTTTGATGTCGTTCAGGTCGAAATCAGCCTTAAGCTTGATTTCACCGCCGACACCCACCTTGATCACCGACAACAGAGTCAGCCCCGCTTGAAGCCCCAGGCTCAAGTTAAGAGTCAGTTCGGGCTTCTCCTGCCCACCCGTTCCAGGCACGACCTTGCCATCCTTGAAACTGGGCATGGTGAAGTCATTCACATAGAACCCATCCAGCACATTCAGCCAGTTTTGGGTTTGCAGCGATTTCTGTATGCCGTAGGTATCGTAACCGAATGCCAGATCAACGCTGGCGGCCGCGCTGCCATAAATACCCAAATTCACACCCAACGCCGCATTCAAAACGGGGATGGGGATAGGGATTGTGGTTCCCACATCGAATGAAGCCGCGAACTCCAGCTTGGGCATTTCGTAGGTGAACAGTATGGCACTGTCGCCCTTGAAGATTTTGGTCCAGTTGCCTATGTCCAGCACATAGGGCAGGAACTGGAATCCCGAACGCTCGGTCACCTTGTAGCCGGTCGATTTAGCTTCAACCTTGCTGACTTCCATTCCGACACCGGCCAGGGCCTTGTTGACTTCCGTCAGGGCCATGCCTCCCAGATTTGACAAATCCAGCGTACCCGCAATGGATGGATCCACCGTCTTCATGTCTTTGGACAAATAAGACACGTAACGGGTGTTCCCCAATATGTCGTAGATGCTGCCTATGGGCATTTCTCCGCCCATTCCGCCCATCTTGAGAATTTCATCCGGCAGATTGACGGCAAACTTGGCCGCGTCTATGAACGACCAGTTGATCGGTTCCAGCTTGATGAAATTCTCACCCTTACTGAATCGCTGCAGGTAATCCTGCCCCTTGGCCATAAACAACAGACCGATTGGACCTCCGATAGTATTACCTATCGACATGAATGAGGCGGCATAAGCCGGGGTGGGAATGGGCGGCGAGACTTCGATCAACTTGTCGATCATGCCGCGCAGGGTCGGATTGGCCTTGAACAGCGGGATGCTATCCAGCCCTTGAACAGGGGTATCCAGGGCATCAATGATGGGTTTGATCGGTGCGACTACGCTGGAAATCCGTTGAGCGATCGGGGTCAGGAAGTCAGTCACGACCGAACCCAGATCAACCCTCAGGTTCTCGATTGAGACC
>JBPCSC010000145.1:0-23301 GCA_051007495.1 Methylococcaceae bacterium
GCCTAAAGGCGGGACTACGAACCCCTTCTCGTTCCAACGCTCCTGCGTTGGAATGCATACGGAGGCTGAATAATGGGCACTTTTCTCGCCTCCACCCTGCTTGTGTGGTAACGCATACGGAGAGTATTTTGACCAGCCAAGGTACGCATTCCCACGCGGGAGCGCGGGAACGAGTGCAAAAGGCGGGACTACGAACCCTTTCTCGTTCCAACGCTCTGCGTTGGAATGCATACGGAGGCTGAATAATGGGCAGAAGCCGCTACAAAATTACTGAACCCCAACAACCCCACTTCGTCACCTTGACCGTGTTGCACTGGATTCCGGTATTCACGCGCCCGAACACCGTCAACATCCTGCTCGATTCCCTGCGTTTTTTAAGTCAGGATGGACTTCAGGTGTATGCGTGGGTCGTGCTGGAAAATCACTGTCATTTTGTACTTCAGAGTCAGGCTTTGGATTATGACATAACCCGATTCAAATCATGGACAGCAAAAAACCTGATTCAATATCTTGCTGATAACAATGTCAGGCAAATTCTGGAGCAGTTAGCATTTTATAAAAAAGCCCATAAACATGATCGCGCTTATCAATTCTGGCAGGAGGGTGTTCACCCTGAACTGATTCAGGGCGAGGATATGATGCGGCAGAAGATTGACTATATTCACCAAAACCCGGTGAAGCGCGGTTATGTAGACGAAGCCGCCCATTGGCGGTATTCCAGTGCCAGGGATTATCTTGGTAAACCGGGGTTATTAGAGGTGAGTCGGAAGTGGTGAGGGGGATACGCATTCCCGCACTCCTGTGTGTTAACGCATACGGAGAGTATCTTGACCAACCGAGGTACGCATTCCCACGCGGGAGCGCGGGAACGAGTGCAAATTCCGCCTAAAGGCGGGACTACGAGCCTGAATTCCGCCTGAAGGCGGGACTACGAACTCTTTCTCATTCCCTCGCTCCTGCGTGGGAATGCGTAAACCGGGAAGCGCAGGACTCCCGGTTTATGTTCAGAAAAACCGGTTAATCCAGTTTCATCTCCCTAATGTAACGGGCGAAGTCACTGCTTAGTTCGGGATGTTTAAGTGCTTGTTCTACTGTGGCAATCAGATACCCCAGTTTGGAGCCGCAGTCATATCGCTTGCCGAAAAACTCATAAGCCAATACCGGTTCTTCATGTAACAACATGGCTATGGCGTCGGTTAGCTGGATTTCCCCACCGGCTCCACGGCTTACATTCTCCAGTTTAGTGAAAATGGAAGGCATCAAAATATAACGCCCCACTACTCCCAAATTGGATGGCGCATTTTCGGGTTTGGGTTTTTCGACTATGGCTTCCAGTTTGCCCAGCTTGTCCTGAATGGGATTGGCTTTGACTACACCATAACTTTGGGTATCGCAGGGTGCTATACGCTCCACACCCAAAACCGAACATTGCCATTCCTCAAATATTTTGGTCATCTGAGCCAGACAGCCGGTCTGGTTGTCATCAATCAAATCATCGGCCAGCACTACAGCAAAAGGCTCGTCCCCTATTACGGCCCGGGCGCAGTTAACAGCATGGCCCAAACCTAATGCCTCGGCCTGACGGATATAAACGCAACTCACATGCGGCGGCACGATGTTCTGCACGATTCTGAGAATCTCGGATTTGCCCCGGGCTTCCAGTTCGGTTTCCAGTTCGTATGCCTTGTCGAAATGATCGGAAATGGCGCGTTTAGTACGGCTGGTAATGAATACCATCACATCAATACCGGCCATCACGGCTTCTTCTACGGCATATTGGATGAGCGGTTTATCCACTACAGGCAGCATTTCCTTGGGGCTAGCCTTGGTGGCCGGCAGGAAACGGGTTCCTAGCCCGGCGACGGGGAAAACGGCTTTTTTTACGACTTTTTTCATCACGATACTCCTGGTGTGTTAAGTGTGGGGATTTTGTCATGTTGCTCCAGATAACGGAGCACTTCGGCGGCACAGTCATCCAGAGTATCTCTACCGGTGTGGACGACGATCTCTGGCTTGAGTGGTTCTTCGTAAGGAGAAGAAATCCCGGTGAAATCCGAGATTTCACCGCGCCGGGCTTTTTGGTACAGCCCCTTGACATCACGCTGTTCACACACATCCACCCCGGCATTGCAGTAGATTTCAATGAAGTCGCCTGTGCCTACCAGTGCCCTGACCATATCCCTGTCTTTGCGGAAAGGTGAGATAAATGCGGTGAGGGCGATGACCCCGGCATCGAGGAACAATTTGCTCATTTCACCCACTCGACGGATATTTTCACTGCGATCCTGCGCGGAAAAGCCGAGATCGGCACACAAGCCGTGACGAACATTGTCGCCATCAAACACATACGTGCGGCACTGCCTTGCGAACAGCAGGTCTTCGACCCGGTGTGCCAGGGTGGATTTTCCCGCTCCTGACAATCCGGTGAACCACAGGATGCAGCTTTGGTGCTGGTTGAGGGTCTGGCGCATTTCCCGTGATACCAGAGCCTGATGCCATGTTATGTTGGAATTCATAAAGTAAGGTTTGTCTTGGATGTTTGAGGAGGGTTGAAGTGGTGCCTTGAGAACAGGCAAAGCCGGAACGTCTACACAATGGTCGCCGGCCAGCAAACGCGGAATGTATCAAAGGAGAATGCCGGATGCCACTGTTCGGCGAGACTGACTGCCCAGTCCTGTGAACGCGTGCGCTGCCGGGTCAAATCGTTCGGGCTATTTTCTTGTCTGGTGATGTGAGTCAGGCGAAGCAAGATGCCGAAAGCCATTGGGGGGATACGGCCATAACGCAGAGAATCTGTTCGGCTTTTACCAACAAACCTTAACGCGAGTCGGGACCCGTGAGCCGAATTTGTACTGGGGTATATACGATATAAAGGTATATCTCGGCATAATCAGACAAATAAATACAGCTAACCTCCACAAACAAAAAGCGGAGCCCGACGAATATCGGACTCCGCTTTTTTTCGCGCAAATTATTTGTTTTTATTTGCGACGGGGGCGGGAGATGCAGGGGCAGCGGGTGGGATGGGCGTAGTGGTTAGTTTGTCCCGGTTTTGCTGAAGAGTGGCCGGGCCTATTCCTTTTACTCTGGCGAGATCGTCAACGGATTTAAAAGGCCCATTGGTTTCTCTGTCTTTGATTATAGCTTCGGCCTTGCTTTTTCCTACGCCTACCATGACCTGATCAAATTGATCCATAGTGGCGGTGTTGATGTCCAGCGATTCAGCCATAACCATCATGCTGCCGCACAAAACACCTAGCGATACCAGTAACTTCGTAAACGTAAACATCTGATTTCTCCTGGAAATTTATCGAACGCACAACAGTGTGCGTGGGTAAATCTAACAGAACGACAAAAGCCGCTCAATCACTTATCGTGGATTTGATGGTCTCTGATTAAGCCTTGATTAACCGACAGCAAGTCGCCGGAAGTCAAAACCCCGCTGGCCCATTTGAGCCGAAATTGGGAGAGGATGTAGTCGTAACGCGCCCTGGCATATTCACGCTGAGCCTTAAATACCTGGGCTTGTTCGCTTAATACGTCAACCATGGTTCGATTGCCCACTTCCAGACCGGTTTCAGCGGCCTCCAAGGCACTTTGGGCCGATTTGAGGGTGGCTTTTAAGGCTTCAATCTGACTAATGGCCGACAACACGCCTCGATAGGCTACACGAACATCCCGTATCACGGTTTGTCGTGTGCCGTCCAGATGTTCCTGGCCTGCTTCATACTCATAACGGGCCTGACGTACTCGGGAAGTCACACCACCGCCTTCGAATACGGGGATGGTCAACTGCATGGCTATGGTTTGAAATTCGGTTGCGATGCCATAGGGGCGGTTGTTATCGGTGAAACCTGCCGTTCCGACCAAATCAAGCGTGGGCAGATGGCCGGTTTGGTTTTGATCTATACGCTGGCGCAAAGCCTCAATATGCGTAGCAGCAGCCAACAGGCCAGGGTTGTTCTTTTGGGCGAATTCTACCCATTCTTCACTGTGTTCCGGGTGAGGCGCGTTCAACAACAAATCATCCCGCAAGCGGTACAGCGTACCCGGAGGCTGGCCCGTGATGAGTTCCAGATTGGCCAGTGTGTCTTGAAGTTGGTTCTCCCCCCGTATGAGTTGAGTACGCGCCTGATGGTAAGCGGCTTCGGCTTCATGCACATCCGTGATTGCGGCCAGGCCGGCATCGTAACGCGCCCTGGCCATTTCCAGTTTGCTGGTGAGGGCATCCCGTTCGTGCTGGAACGATTCCAGGCTGTCGAATGCGTACATGATCTCGAAATAGGCTTCCACGGTACGTTTTATAAGCCCTTGTTGCTCGGCGGCAAAATTGGCCTCGGCTTCAGCAATTTGTTTGTTGGCCAGATTCAACTGCATCCAGTATTCGGGGTGGTAAATCGGTTGACGCAAATTAAGACTCGCGGCACTGCTCCAGTAATCTACATTCGCTCCCCCGGCAAAAAACACCAGTGGGTTAGAGCCTAAACCGCTTGGGGACGACTGAAACGACGAACGTACCGAATTGCGACCCATTTCACCCTTGATGCTTAGTGTGGGTAACAGTCTGGCAAGGCTTTGAGGTTGGGCTTCACGTATGGCTTTGAGATTGGCTTGAGCCTCGCGCAGCCTGGCATCATGGCCTAAAGCCCGTTCGTATGTTTGTAGTAAGTCTTCGCCCCGGACAGGAAAGGCCAGGGCAGTCAATAATGCAGCGATGACGATGATGCGGTTCATGGTGATACCAATGGGCAAGGGGGTCGTCAGTTTACTTCATTCCGCCCGGTAAGCGGTCGACCGGTGCGCCTGAGCATTCCCGTTGTGGCTTTATCAACGATGTTCTCTATAATTATCTTATTCCGTCACCTTGAATGCCCTCGTTCGCATCGTCGCTACGAGGGCATCTTTATTGCCATCGCCCCCTCATGGATAAAACCTACGAACCTCACGACATCGAACAACACTGGTATCAAACCTGGGAAGCACACGGCTGTTTTGCTCCCGGTGGAACAGGCACTCCCTACTGCATCATGATCCCACCACCCAATGTGACCGGCAGCCTGCACATGGGGCACGGATTCAACAATACCATCATGGATGCCTTGATCCGTTATCACCGTATGCAGGGATACAACACTTTGTGGCAGGTCGGAACCGATCACGCCGGGATTGCCACGCAAATGGTTGTCGAGCGGCGACTGTCAGCCCAGGGTGTTTCCCGGCTGGAACTGGGACGTGAACGGTTTCTGGAACAGGTTTGGGATTGGAAAGCCGAGTCAGGCGGAACAATCACCCGTCAGTTGCGGCGACTGGGTTCCTCGGTAGATTGGCAACGCGAACGCTTTACCATGGATGAGGGCTTGTCGTCGGCTGTTCGGGAGGCATTTGTCCGGTTGCACGACGACGGTTTGATTTACCGGGGTAAGCGACTGGTGAACTGGGATCCCAAACTGCACACGGCCATATCAGATCTGGAAGTGCTCAGTGAGGAAGAAAAAGGCAGCCTGTGGCATTTTCGCTATCCACTGGCCGATGGCAGCGGATATCTGGTGGTGGCCACAACACGGCCTGAGACCCTGCTGGGCGATACGGCTGTGGCCGTACACCCCGAGGACGAACGCTACCGTCATCTGATCGGCCAGCAGATCACCCTGCCCATCACTGGTCGTGTCATTCCGGTCATTGCCGATGAATACGTCGATCCGGCATTCGGCACCGGTTGCGTCAAGATCACCCCCGCCCATGATTTTAATGACTACGAGATTGGCAAGCGTCATCAGTTGTCGCTGATTAATGTGCTGGATCGTGATGCCCGGATTGCAGCCACATTTGAGTGGTATCACCCTGATGGTCGCAGCCAGGGCGAAACCGAAACGGCTCCAGACCGTTATGCGGGGCTAGGGCGGTTTGAGGCACGTAAAGCCATAGTGGCCGAGATGGAGTCGCTGGGTCTTCTGGATAAAATCGACCCGCACACTTTGAAGGTTCCCAGAGGAGATCGCTCAGGAGAAATCATAGAACCCTGGCTGACCGACCAATGGTATGTGAGTACTCGGGCACTGGCCGAACCGGCGATAGCCGCCGTTGAAGAAGGCCGTATCCGTTTCGTGCCTCAGCAGTATGAGAATCTCTATTTCGCCTGGATGCGGGACATACAGGATTGGTGTATCTCCCGCCAGTTATGGTGGGGGCATCGTATCCCAGCCTGGTACGATAAACAGGGGGCTGTCTATGTGGGGCGCGATGAAGCCGAAGTGCGTACGCGTTTTGATTTAGGCTCTGACGTAGAACTGCGCCAGGATGATGATGTGCTGGATACCTGGTTTTCGTCAGCCCTGTGGACATTTTCCACCCTGGGGTGGCCCAATCCTACAGAGGAACTCAAAACCTTCCACCCCACAGATGTGCTGGTAACCGGTTTCGACATCATTTTCTTCTGGGTGGCCAGGATGATCATGATGAGCTTGCATTTCATGAAGCACCCGGACGGCAGTGCCCAGGTTCCTTTCAAGACGGTCTACGTACACGGGTTGGTTCGGGATGCCGAAGGCCAAAAAATGTCAAAATCCAAAGGCAATGTGCTGGATCCTCTCGACATTATCGACGGGATCAGCCTGAATGCCTTGGTCGAAAAACGCACAATCGGTCTGATGCAGCCCAAAATGGCGGAGAAAATCGAGCAGCGCACCCGCCGTGAATTCCCGGATGGCATTGCCGCTCACGGTTGCGATGCTCTGCGGTTTACCTTCGCCTCGCTGGCATCTACCGGTAGGGACATCAAATTCGATATGGGGCGAGTGGAGGGATTCAGGAATTTCTGCAACAAACTGTGGAATGCCGCCCGATTTGTGTTGATGAACGCGGAAGGGCAGGGGCTGGAAGCACTCTCACCCGAAACCCGCGACGCACTCCGCACCGGTACACACCGCAGTGTGCCCGATCGCTGGATCCGTTCCCGCTTGCAGGATGCGATCAGCGTCACCCACTCCTCTCTTGTTCCAGCTTACCGGTTCGACCTCATGGCTCAGAAAATTTATGAGTTTGCCTGGAACGAATACTGTGACTGGTATCTGGAGCTGGCCAAAGTCAGGCTGCAGGCAGATGATGCGGAGGCTGGTCTGGCTACTCGTCTGACCTTGGTTGAAGTGCTGGAAACCCTATTGCGCTTGGCTCATCCCATTATTCCGTTTATCACGGAAGAAATATGGCAACGTGTGGCCCCATTGACCGGTAGCAAGGGAGACTACCTGATGATGCAAGCCTATCCGCTCAGCGAACCGGACACGGTTGACCATGAGGCTGAGCGAGAGGTCGAGTGGTTGATGAATGTGCTTTTAGCGATACGCCGCATTCGGGCCGAGATGAACATTGCGCCGGGCAAGCCCTTGCCAGTGCTGCTGGAGGGCGGTACTGTGGAAGATCGGGTGTGGTTGGAACGTAACCGCGACTATCTGCTTAAGCTGGGCCGGGTGGATCGTTTGACCTGGCTGGAGGAATCCGAAACGGCTCCCGAGTCGGCCATCGCCCGATGGGGTGAATTGCGTATACTCATCCCGATGCGAGGCTTGATCGACAAAGAGGCTGAACTGGCCAGACTCGACAAGGAAATACAAAGGCTATCCAAAGATTTGCCGCGCATAGAGGGCAAATTGAATGATCCCTCATTCGTGGCCAAGGCTCCGGCCAGTGTGGTGGAAAAGGAACGCGCTAAAGCCGATGCGATACGGGATACCCTGGAAGATCTGGAGCGGCAAATAGTGAAAATTCGGGAACTGTGACGAAAAGGTGCACCACCCAGCCATGAATGATCGGCCCGATCCACTCACTACCGGGCTTGCTGCCCTGAACATTACCGCCACACCGCAGCAGCAGACGCAATTACGCCAATTCCTGTTTTTATTGCGGAAATGGAATCGCGTTTATAATCTCACGGCAATCAGTGAACCGGAGCAGGCCATACCCTTACATCTTCTGGATAGCCTGGCGGTTCTACCTTACCTCTCTGGCAACCGTATCCTGGATGTGGGTACGGGGGCCGGTCTGCCGGGAATCCCCTTGGCCATAATTGCAATCGGTGTGCGGTTTGTATTGCTGGACAGCAACGCAAAAAAAACCCGATTCGTCCAGCAAGCGGTTCTGGAACTCGGCCTGACCAACGTAGAGGTGGTGACCTCCCGCATCGAAAACTACCGCCCCCAACAAGGATTTGACTCCATACTGGCGCGTGCCTGGGCCGACCTGGAAACGATCTGGCGAGAAACTCGGGTGCTTTTGGCATCTGAAGGACAGGTGCTAGCCCTCAAAGGGCAGTGTCCTACCCGCGAATTGGATGAACTGGAGACGTGCCAATACCGCATACACAGCCTCGAAATTCCCAGACTACAAGCCGAAAGACATCTGATCCAAATAACGAACGATTGAGACCCTGATGGTAAAAATTATTGCAGTCGCCAACCAGAAAGGAGGAGTGGGCAAAACCACGACCAGTGTCAATCTGGCTGCCTCCTTGGCGGCAACCCGACACAAAGTGTTGTTGATTGATCTTGATCCACAGGGAAACACCACCATGGGGTGTGGTGTGGAAAAAAAGGCCGCCGAGGCCACCACTTATGATGTGCTAAACCATTCAATCGGCATACATAAGGCCATAATCAACCGCCCTGAACTCAGTCTCGACTTGCTTCCGGCCAATGCCGATCTCACCGCAGCCCAAGTGGAGCTGTTACCCAAGACCGGGCGTGAACGGTTGCTGGCTGAGGCTTTGGCCCCTTGTCGGGACGACTACCACTACATACTGATTGATTGCCCGCCATCGCTAAACATATTGACGCTCAACGCATTGGTTGCCGCTGACAGCGTACTGATTCCGGTTCAGTGTGAGTACTACGCTTTGGAGGGCTTATCCGACCTGATGGACACCTTGGGCAATGTTCGGGCTACGGTCAATCCTCAGCTAGGTATAGAAGGCTTGCTTAGAACGATGCACGATACCCGCAGCCGTCTGGCTACTGATGTGTCGGATCAGTTAGTGAGCCATTTCGGCGATAAAGTCTTCCGCACCGTGATTCCTCGCAACATCCGCCTGGCTGAAGCTCCGAGTCACGGCTTACCGGCCCTGAAGTACGATAAAGCGTCGCGAGGCGCCGTAGCCTATTTGGCACTTGCGGGTGAAATTTCCAGGCGAAATGCTCGCTGACAGAGTCTGCCACTACAGGAAACGATGAGTCGATGACTACCAAAAAAAGAGGGTTAGGGCGGGGGTTTGAAGCCTTGCTAGGTGGTGCGGCCGCATCAGCGGTTGAAGAATTGACGGGCAACGAGGCCCTGGATAACACCCGGCAACTGGCTGTTGATTGTTTACGTCCCGGGCGGTTTCAGCCCCGACGGGAAATGAATACCGAAAAACTGAAAGAACTGGCCGATTCAATCAGTGCTCAAGGCGTGGTACAGCCGGTGGTGGTGCGTCCGCTGTCCGATGATGGGCAGTACGAAATCATCGCCGGCGAGCGTCGCTGGCGAGCGGCACAGATAGCGGGCTTACAAGACGTGCCGGTCATCATCCGGCATATCAATGATCAGGCTGCCTTGGCCATAGCCCTCATAGAAAACATTCAAAGAGAAAATCTGAATCCACTGGAAGAGGCCGAGGCATTCCGGCGATTGGCCAATGAATTTGATCTGACCCACCAGCAAGTAGCTGATGCAATAGGGCGATCCAGGGCCAGTATAACCAACACATTACGTTTGAACGATCTACAGGAAGATGTCAAAAACATGCTGTTGCACGGTGACATCGAGATGGGGCATGCCCGTGCCTTGCTGGGTTTGGAACTGAGTGCTCAACTCAACGCTGCCGATAAAGTGGTGTCGCGCAAGTTGACAGTCAGAGCTACTGAAGCCCTGGTGCAACAATTAAAAGAGGCGCGACCAGAGCCAGAGCCTGCACTCAAAGATCCGGATATTCGTTCACTGGAAGAGTCTCTGGCTACCCGGATTGGGGCCCAGGTACTCATTCGTCACGGCAACAAGGGTTCGGGCCAATTGATTATTCGCTACGACAGCCTGGATCAACTCGAAGGTGTGCTCGACAGGATACGATGATGACGTTGATATTTCCGGGGTCGGTTGTTATCATGCCGGCCAGTTTTGTCTGGTGACACGAAATGCGGAAGGAATGGGAAGAAGCCACACTGACGTGGCTGCTAAAAACACAAATGACCTTGATCGGCGTAGCCGTGACAGCAACATGGTTACTGGTAGGCTCTTCTGAAGGTATATCAATTCTCGCGGGGGGATTGGTCGCTTTTATTCCTAATGCGTATCTTGCCATCCGCATGGTTAGGCCAAGGTCTGACAAGACACCGAAACAAATACTGAATCGGTTCTATGCGGGTGAAGCAATCAAATTGGCACTCACGGCAGTGCTTTTCTTTTGTGCGTTGCAAATACCTGATGTAAAGCCGTTGCCACTGATGGCGGGATTCATATCCGCTTTATCGGTGTTCTGGTTTGCATTGTTGAAAAAGTAGTTCACCAAGACCGTTTTACGGACATGGCATGCAGGATAAAATCTGCGCCAGTTCCACTGGATAAAATCAAGCTAAGAATATTGAGCAATAGATTATGGCGACTGAGGCACACGAAACCGGAGGAGCTACAGGTTATATCGTTCACCATTTGACACCTTTGTCAGTGGGCGAGGGGTTTTGGACTTTTCATCTGGATACCCTGTTTTTTTCTGCATTTTTAGGTTTTGTCTTCCTGATTCTGTTTCGCATGGCTGCCGTGCGAGCAGTCACCACCGTACCTGGAACCCTGCAGAACTTTGCGGAGATGCTGGTCGAATTTGTCGATGGACAAGTTAAAGACGCTTTTCATGGCAAGAGTGCCGTGATTGCTCCTTTGGCCCTCACTATATTCGTTTGGATATGGTTGATGAATTTCATGGATTTGATTCCTGTTGATCTATATCCGCTTGTTGGTGCCGCATTTGGTCTGGATTATCTCAGAATAGTACCTAGCACCGACCTGAACGCCACCTTCGGCATGTCGATTACGGTTTTCTTTCTTATTCTTTTCTATAGCATCAAGGTTAAAGGCCCAATAGGGTTTGCCAAAGAAATGCTATTAAGTCCGTTTGGTAAATGGATGATACCGTTCAACTTGTTGTTGAAATTGGTTGAAGAGTTTGCACGACCGGTTTCGCTGGCTTTGCGACTTTTCGGCAATATGTATGCAGGTGAATTGATTTTTATACTCATTGCCCTGCTGCCTTGGTATATACAGCCAGTATTGAGTTTCCCATGGGCTGTATTCCACATACTCATCATTACGCTGCAAGCGTTCATCTTCATGGTCTTGACTATTGTTTATCTGAGTCTGGCCCACGAAGATCACTGATATACCCTTAAGCCTTTACTTTAACTGGTTCGGATCAGGCGATCCGGACTGACAATGTCTTATTCACTCAACACAAAAAAATCTGGAGGAAATAATGGAACTCGCTAATGTAATTGGTAATGTACAAGGTCTCACCGCAATCGCAGTAGGACTGGTTCTGGGTATGGGTGCTCTGGGTACCGCAATCGGTTTCGGTATCCTGGGTGGCAAATTCCTGGAAGGGGCAGCCCGTCAACCAGAAATGGTTCCCATGCTGCAAGTTAAAATGTTCATTGTTGCCGGTCTGCTTGATGCCGTCACCATGATTGGTGTCGGTTTGGCACTGTTCTTCACCTTCGCCAATCCGTTCCTGTCGGCAGTTCGTTCTGCGGTGGGTGGTTGATTACCGCATCCCGGTATAACGGTAAGCCATACAAGAGGATATCGACGTGAGCATAAACGCCACCCTGATTGGCCAGATGATTACCTTCGCGCTTCTGGTGTGGTTCACCATGAAGTTCGTTTGGCCGCCTTTGATGCAGGCCATGGAAGAGCGTCAGAAGAAAATTGCCGACGGCCTTGCGGCCGCCGACAAGGGCAAACACGAAATGGAGTTGGCTGAGAAGCGAGCAACTGCTCTGCTAAGAGAAGCCAAGGATCAAGCGGCAGATATAGTTAACCTGGCGCAAAAACGAGCCAATGACCTGGTTGAAGATTCCAAGCATTCCGCCAAGCAGGAAGGGGATCGCTTGATCGTGGCGGCTCGGGCCGAAATCGACCGAGAAATTCAAAGCACGAAGGAAGGATTGCGTCAGCAGGTTGCTACGCTAGCGATCAGTGCTGCGGAGCAGATTTTGCAAAAAGAAGTAGATCTGAACAGGCACAGGGAAATCCTGGATGAGTTTGGGAAACAACTGGGTCAAGCCTGATGCAAGAATTAACCACATTGGCAAGGCCCTACGCGGTGGCTGCTTACAAAAGAGCCAAAGAAACCCAGGCGACTGATCGATGGAATGAACAATTGGGTTTCTTGACCGAATTGCTGGATCATGCCCCTATAGCGCAGGCGGCCAAACATCCGAAAATCAACAAGGCGAGTTTGACCTCGGTGGTGTTGGAGGAGTGCGGGTATGGGCTAGATCCGGAAATGCAGAATTTTGTCCGTCTGCTTGTGGAAAACCGTAGGCTGGATTTGGTTCGTCAAATCTGTGACCTGTTCCGACAATACAAGGCAGACGATGAAGGGTATGTGGAGGTGGAAGTTCGTTCCGCCTTTGCCATGGACGAAGTCGAGCAAATTAAACTCGCCACGTCACTTGGAAACGTACTCCGCAAGAAAACCTACCTAAACATCACCGTCGACTCGTCCCTGATCGGTGGTATCCACATACGGGCCGGCGACCGTGTTATTGATTATTCAGTACGCGGCCAGATCCAACGAATGGCACAAAGACTCTGGAACTAGAGCGAGTAAAGAATCATGCAGTTGAATCCATCTGAAATCAGCGATCTCATTAAGAAAAGAATAGAACAGTTCGATGTCGGACTGGAAGCGCGTACCGAAGGTACCATTGTCAGCTTGACTGACGGTATCGTCAGGATACACGGGCTAACGGATGTTATGCAGGGGGAAATGGTTGAGTTTCCGGGCTATACATACGGTATGGCACTTAACCTTGAGCGGGATTCCGTCGGGGCCGTGGTGTTGGGTACTTACCAACATCTGGCAGAAGGCGATACGGTTAAATGTACCGGAAGAATCCTGGATGTGCCGGTGGGTGAAGGTTTGTTAGGCCGTGTGGTGGATGCCATGGGTCAACCCATTGACGGCAAAGGTCCGCTCAATACCTATTTGCGCTCCCCGATTGAAAAAATCGCTCCGGGCGTAATCGCCCGTCAGTCCGTTAGTCAGCCTTTACAAACGGGTCTCAAATCAATAGATGCGATGATTCCGGTTGGTAGAGGTCAGCGTGAACTTATCATCGGTGACCGCCAAACCGGCAAAACCGCTATAGCTTTAGACACCATCATCAATCAGAAAGGAACTGGTGTGAAGTGCATCTACGTCGCCATAGGACAAAAGCAATCGTCTATAGCCAACGTAGTACGCAAGTTGGAAGAACATGGAGCGATGGATCACACCATCATCGTAGCGGCGGCTGCATCTGAATCGGCAGCATTACAATTCATAGCCCCGTACTCTGGGTGTGCAATGGGCGAATACTTCCGTGATCGTGGGGAAGACGCGCTCATCATCTATGATGATCTGACGAAACAAGCGTGGGCATATCGCCAAATTTCGTTGTTATTGCGTCGTCCGCCGGGTCGTGAGGCTTATCCGGGTGATGTGTTTTATCTCCATTCGCGTCTGCTGGAACGTGCTTCTCGCATCAATGCGGATGAAGTGGCCAAGCTAACGAATGGCGAAGTAATCGGCAAAACCGGATCACTGACAGCTCTACCGATCATTGAAACCCAGGCGGGTGACGTGTCTGCATTCGTTCCCACCAATGTCATATCCATCACAGACGGCCAGATATACCTGGAAACCAACCTGTTCAATGCGGGTGTACGACCAGCAGTGAACGCCGGTCTTTCGGTATCTCGTGTCGGCGGGGCCGCGCAAACCAAGATCATTAAAAAGCTCGGTGGTGGCATACGTCTGGATTTGGCTCAGTTCAGAGAACTGGCTGCTTTTGCCCAGTTTGCTTCTGATCTTGATGAAGCAACCCGCAAGCAGATCGAACGCGGTCAGCGGGTTACCGAATTGATGAAACAGAGTCAGTACGCACCTATGAGCGTAGCTCAAATAGCGGTTTCCCTGTTTGCAGCCAATGAAGGGTTTGTCGATGATGTGCCAGTAAACAAAATTCGTGACTTTGAAAATGCCCTGCAGGGATTTATGAAGGCAGAACAAAGCGCATTGATGGACAGAATCAACGATACGGGCGATTACAACGACGAAATCCAGGCTGCCTTAAAGGAAGCACTGAAAACGTTCAAAGCAACCCACACCTGGTAAGGTATAGCGATGGCTGTCGGAAAAGAGATCCGTCTGAAAATTGCGAGTATTAAAAATACTCAAAAGATCACCCGTGCCATGGAAATGGTGGCTGCCAGTAAGATGCGCA
The DNA here is from genome assembly GCA_051007495.1 of Methylococcaceae bacterium. Lineage (GTDB taxonomy): Bacteria > Pseudomonadota > Gammaproteobacteria > Methylococcales > Methylococcaceae > CAIVXW01. Next base: position 14,508 of record JBPCSC010000145.1, read on the forward strand.
AAACGCAAGACAGAATGCAGGCCAGTCGCCCTTACTCGCGCAAAATTGCTCAGATCATTAAGCACCTGTCGACTGCCAATCCCGAGTACAAGCATACATATATGCAGCAACGGGATGTAAAACATATCGGTGTGATACTGGTTTCCTCTGACAGAGGACTCTGTGGCGGGTTGAATACCAACCTGTTTCGTATGGCAATTCGTCGTATGAGGGAATGGGAACAACAAGGAATAAAAATATCTTTTTGCGTAGTAGGGCAAAAAGGAAATTCCTTTTTTAATTCCATCGGTGCACATGTGGCAGCAAATGCTGTTCGCCTGGGTGATAAGCCTCATCTGGAGGATATTATCGGCTTGATAAAGGTTATGCTAACGGATTATGAGGCCGGTGAAATTGATGCGTTGTATGTAATGCACAACGAATTCATCAACACCATGACTCAACGTCCATCTGCCATGCAATTATTACCGGTAAAGCCCGAGGAGATGGAGTCAGGTAATCATGCATTGTGGGACTATCTCTACGAACCGGATGCCCGGGAAGTCCTGGATCAATTACTGGTACGTTATATTGAGTCGTTGGTTTTTCAGGGATTGGTAGAAAACAATGCCTGCGAACAGGCGGCCCGCATGGTGGCTATGAAAAGTGCATCTGATAATGCCGGAAAGCTCATTAAGGAACTGCAACTGGTATACAACAAGGCCAGACAGGCTGCCATTACCCAGGAAATTGCAGAAATCGTTGGCGGCGCGGCAGCCGTTTGATCAAGTCGAAATACCCAATAAACACACTGAATAAGTATTCTTACGAGGATAAATAATGAGTTCAGGCAAAATTGTACAGATTATCGGCGCCGTAGTGGATGTCGAGTTTCCGCGTGAAACATTGCCCAAAGTCTATGAAGCACTGCGGGTTGAAGGCCAGAATCTGGTGCTGGAAGTACAACAGCAATTAGGAGATGGCATCGTTAGAACCATCGCCATGGGAACCACCGATGGTGTCATGAGAGGCATCGCGGTGAGTGGAACTGGTGCGCCCATTTCGGTTCCGGTAGGGCGTGAAACCTTGGGTCGGATTATGAACGTCCTGGGTGATCCCATTGACGAAAAAGGCCCTATTGGAGAACAAGTACGCTGGGCTATACACAGAAAGGCCCCCAGTTTTCAGGATCAAGCAGCCACCAACGAATTGCTTGAAACCGGTATCAAGGTGATTGATCTTATTTGTCCCTTCGCGAAGGGAGGTAAAGTAGGGTTGTTTGGTGGTGCGGGTGTAGGCAAGACCGTCAACATGATGGAACTGATCCGCAACATCGCTATAGAACACAGTGGTTACTCGGTGTTTGCCGGTGTAGGTGAAAGAACACGTGAAGGGAACGATTTTTACCACGAAATGAGCGATAGCAACGTACTTGACAAGGTTTCATTGGTATACGGTCAGATGAATGAACCGCCGGGTAATCGTTTGCGGGTTGCTTTGACCGGCTTAACCATGGCCGAATACTTTCGTGATGAGGGTCGTGACGTATTGTTGTTTATCGACAACATTTACCGGTACACCTTGGCGGGTACAGAAGTATCAGCGTTGCTGGGGCGTATGCCTTCTGCTGTGGGATATCAACCAAACCTGGCTGAAGAAATGGGTGCTCTGCAAGAACGGATCACCTCTACCAAAACCGGATCCATTACCTCCATTCAAGCCGTGTATGTACCCGCAGATGACCTGACGGATCCCTCTCCGGCTACTACATTTGCCCACCTGGATGCCACGGTCGTGCTGTCTCGTCAGATTGCCGAACTGGGTATATATCCGGCGGTTGATCCGCTAGATTCAACCAGCCGTCAGTTAGACCCTCTGGTAGTAGGTCAAGAGCATTACCTAACGGCACGCAAGGTTCAAAGTACACTGCAACGCTACAAAGAATTGCGTGACATCATTGCCATTCTAGGCATGGATGAATTGTCTGAAGAAGACCGACTAACCGTTTCCCGTGCGCGCAAGATTCAACGTTTCCTGTCGCAGCCTTTCTTCGTGGCAGAAGTATTTACGGGTTCTCCCGGTAAATATGTTTCCCTTAAAGATACTATCTCCGGATTCAAAGGTATCGTGGAAGGCGAGTTTGATGATATGCCTGAACAAGCCTTTTATATGGTGGGTAACATCGAAGAAGCGATGGAAAAAGCCAAACGTTTGGCTGCTTGATACACTCATTCTGGAGTACCTGACCGATGGCAATGACCATACATGTCGACATAGTCAGCGCTGAAGCCGCTATTTATTCAGGCCAAGCTGAGTTGGTGGTAGCACCGGCTGAAATGGGAGAGGTAGGTATTGCGGCCAGACATGCACCACTATTAAGCCGGTTGAAACCCGGTGAAGTACGGGTAAAAGTCAGTGCTAACGACGTTAAGCCCTTTTATATCTCTGGCGGTATGCTTGAAGTACAACCCCACACAGTGACCGTGTTGGCGGATTTGGCCATGCCGGCCCGGGATATAAATGAAGCTAAAGCGTTAGAAAGCAAACAAAAAGCGGAAGAAATGCTGGCTGATAAAACTGGGCGCGTGGATTACACCAAAGCCCATGCGATGCTGGCGGAATCAATCATGCAGCTACGCGTTCTGGATAAATACCGTAAAGGCAAGTCCTGATTTAGACTAATGAAAGAACCCAGTGATGGCGGATATTTAGCTTCCGTTTGTCACTGGGTTTTTTTTTGTACTTACCCTAATCTTCAAATAGCATGATTCTGGACATCACTATCCTGGCTGCTGGCCAAGGCAAACGCATGAAATCCAGCAAACCCAAGGTTTTGCACTGCGTGGGTGCTTACACTCTTTTAGATCATGTTTATCAAACCGCCCGGGAAATTAATCCGAACAAGATATGGATAGTGTATGGGCACGGTGGTGAGCAAGTGTTGCACGCAATGCCGCATTTGAATGTTGACTGGATTGCGCAAACAGAGCAGCGGGGTACGGGTCATGCTGTTGCACGGGTGAGTCCTCATCTGGAAGACAATCACACGGTACTCGTGTTGTACGGTGATGTTCCGCTGATTACACCCGAAACCCTGCGCCGCTTGTTATCGTTAGGAGAACCATCCTGCAGCCTGAATCTGCTCACCGTCAAACTTGAAAACCCCTACGGATATGGCCGCATTGTCAGAGCTGAAAACGGTAAAGTACTACAAATCGTGGAAGAAAAAGATGCCAGTGCGGAGCAAAAAACTATATGTGAAGTGAATACCGGCATACTGTGTACCACTGCTGCTTTACTTAAAACCTGGGTTTCAAGGCTAAGCAATCAAAACCAGCAGCAGGAATACTATCTGACCGACATCGTCGCCATGGCCGTTGCCGACGGAATCCCCATTCACACCACTACTCCAGAGGGCATGGAAGAAGTTTTGGGAGTAAACACCCGTGCCCAGTTGGCAATTTTGGAGCGTGCCTATCAACGCAGACAAGTATGCCGGCTTATGGACAGTGGCGTGACACTACGTGACCCTGAACGTATTGATATCCGGGGTGAAATCACGATAGTAGGCCAGGATGTTGAGTTCGATATTAACGTGGTGATGGAAGGTAATGTTCGCATTGGCACGGGGGTAAAGGTGGGACCTCACGTCGTACTCAAGAATGTCAGTATTGGTGATTACACGGAAGTATTAGCCCATTCCATTATTGAGAATGCGAGTATAGGTTCTGAGTGTCGCATAGGTCCTTTCGCACGAATACGCCCTGAAACTACACTGGCGAATAGGGTACACATAGGCAATTTTGTCGAAATCAAAAAAACCGGTATTGGTAGTAATACCAAGATCAATCATCTCAGTTACGTCGGCGATGCCGTGGTGGGTCAGAACGTCAATATTGGGGCCGGTACCATTACCTGCAATTATGATGGGGTTAACAAACACCAAACCATAATAGAAGACGGCGCGTTTATAGGTTCGGATACCCAATTGGTAGCACCGGTTCGGGTGGAACAGAACGCCACCATAGGGGCGGGGTCGACCATCACCCGCGATGCACCGACAGATGCACTGACCTTAAGCCGCGCCACTCAAAAAACCATTGAAGGCTGGAAAAGGCCTGCGAAAAAGGTGTAAGCAGATGTGTGGAATCGTCGGCATGACCGGACACCGGGATGTACAAGAAGTGCTATTGGAAGGATTGAGACGACTGGAGTACCGAGGCTATGACTCGGCCGGCATGGCTTTGGTCGATAGTGCAGGGCATTTAACAGTGGTGCGGCGGGCAGGAAAAATCAAAGAACTGGAACTCGCTTTGGCAAAAAACCACCAGAGTGGCCATGTCGGCATTGCTCACACTCGCTGGGCCACCCATGGAATACCTTCTGAACGCAATGCCCATCCACACCTCAGCCATGAACATGTGGCGGTAGTCCATAACGGCATCATCGAAAATCACGAGACCTTGCGCCAGTCTTTACAAGACAAAGGCTATGTATTCCGCTCCGACACCGATACCGAGTGTATCGTCCACCTCGTACACTGGTATATGCAACAAGGAGCGGATTTACTCTCAGCGGTACGCCTGACCTGTAGTGAATTACAGGGGGCGTATGCCCTTTGCGTTATCAGTCAGAGCGAACCCGATCGCATCATTGCAGCCCGTTCGGGCAGCCCGTTGGTGATTGGGCTGGGATCCAGCGAGCATTTTGTGGCCTCAGATGTTTACGCTCTGGTGGGAGAAACCCAGCGGTTTATTTATCTGGAAGAAAACGACATAGTGGAATTGACACCCGAGAGCGTTAGGATTAGCAACGGAGCGTGTAGCCGGGTTGAACGACCGGTGCATGAAACCCGATTGATCGCCGATGCAGTTGAGCGGGGTGTTTACCGCCACTACATGCAGAAGGAGATACACGAGCAACCGGTGGCCATATCGAGAACTTTAGAAGGTCGTGTCCGTAACGGTCGCTTGCTCGACGACGCAATAGACGCATCACTCAAAGCCAGGCTTGCAAGCGTTAACGCAGTTCAGATCGTCGCCTGTGGTACCAGCTATCACGCCGGGTTGGTAGCCAAATACTGGCTGGAATCCATAGCCGGAGTCGTTTGCTCGGTCGAAGTCGCCAGCGAATTTCGCTACCGCAAGCACGTAGTCATTCCCGGCACACTGTTTGTGGCGATATCACAATCAGGTGAGACAGCGGACACCCTGGCCGCACTACGCGGCATCAAGGACATGAATTACCTGCATACCTTGGCCATCTGCAATGTGGCGGAAAGCTCTATCGTGCGAGCCACTGAATCGATGCTAATGACGCGGGCAGGCCCCGAAGTGGGCGTTGCTTCTACCAAAGCATTCACCACACAACTGGCCGCGCTACTGATTTTGGTGCTGGCATTGGCCAAGCAAAAAGGATTATCAGCGGAAGACGAATCGCGTTACGTAAGGGAGTTGGAAACATTGCCCCAACAAATCAAACAAGTTTTGAAGCTTGAACCTGAGATCGAACAATGGGCTGAGCGATTTGGTGACAAACGGCATTCCCTCTATTTGGGCCGAGGGGTGCAATATCCCGTTGCCCTTGAAGGTGCACTAAAACTCAAAGAGATTTCCTACATACACGCAGAAGCCTATCCTGCCGGAGAACTCAAACACGGCCCTTTGGCTTTGATTGACGATGAAATGCCGGTGGTAGCCGTGGCCCCTAACAACGAATTGCTGGAAAAGCTTAAATCCAATCTGCAGGAAGTCCATGCGCGGGGTGGAGTACTTTACGTGTTTGCCGATACCCATGTGCCTATGGAAACAGCCGCCAATGTGAACATACTAAGAGTTGCTGCCACCGAAGATGTCATAGCCCCCATCATTTACACCATTCCTTTACAGATGTTGGCTTATCATGTGGCACTCATCAAAGGAACTGATGTGGATCAACCCCGTAATTTAGCCAAATCAGTGACCGTCGAATAAACACAAACCTTTCCATGAACCTCTACGCTCGACTGCGCCCCTTACTGTTTCAGATCAATCCAGAGACGGCCCATCATCTCGGCATTGCTGTTTTGCAGGGTGCTGCTCGGCTGGATCGCTGGAATCCGTTTCAGGAAAAACCATGCGACAAACCGGTGGAACTGATGGGATTGACGTTCCCCAACCCGATCGGCATGGCGGCCGGGTTTGATAAAAATGGAGAGTGTATAGAGGGCTTGTCATCGTTGGGATTTGGATTTATCGAAGTCGGAACGGTTACTCCGCGCCCACAGATGGGAAACCCATTGCCCCGTTTGTTTCGAATACCCGAACATCAGGCCTTGATTAACCGGATGGGCTTTAATAACAAGGGCGTGGATTATCTACTGGAACAAATCGACGGATCTGACTATACCGGCATTTTGGGTATCAATATTGGCAAGAATCGGGATACCCCCAACGATAGGGCCTTGAACGATTATGCGGAATGCCTGGAAAAGGTATATTCCAAAGCCAGTTACGTGACCATCAACATATCCTCACCTAATACTCCCGGATTACGAGAGTTACAAACCACTGAAGTACTGGATCAGTTGCTGGATGGGCTTATGTGTACACGCACAAAACTGGCTGACACTCACGGAAGATGCGTTCCACTGCTGGTGAAGATTGCCCCTGATCTGGACAGCGAGGCCATCAAGGCAATGGCCGAAATCTTTGTTCGGCACAAAGTAGATGGCATCATCGCCACCAATACCACGGCTACCCGCTTTGGTGTTGAACAACACCCTGTGGCTAAGGAAGCAGGCGGCATGAGTGGTCGGCCATTGAAAGAACACGCTACCGCCGTGGTAGCGGAACTCCACGCTGCGCTAGGAGACTCCCTTCCCATCATAGCCTGCGGGGGTATTTTCAATGCCACTGATGTACAGGAAAAACTGGCCGCTGGAGCCAGGTTGGTTCAGGTTTACACCGCTCTGATTTATGAGGGAACCAGTCTGGTGACGAATATAATGAAAAAGTTGAACCAAACATAATCACCCACCGCATATGGACGGGTGATTATTCGATGTGAAGCAGACCGCCTATGTTGCGGAAACACCGGTTCTCCCAAGCACTCCGGTTGATCACCGGAGTACACCTGCATCCAAATATGTTTTTTTATCCTTTTGTATCGATGTGAGACCCAATCATGCTGAAATCGCTTGTTGAATCATTAAGCCTGGCCAATCAGATGTACTTGAATGTTGCGGTCGGAATAGTCGGCGTATCTGCCGTTACAGTAATGTCCGTACGTAGTGCCGGTGAAGGCGCGGATACCAGCGGCATTATCATCACTGCGGCTGTGGCGGTAACCGTGATGGTGACTTTAGCCACTTATCTAGGCAGACACGCAGGACAAAGAGCGGAAAAAGTCGTGGAACGCTTGAATGCCATCGCTGATGGTGATTTCACTCGAACCAGTGGTATATCCGGTAAGGATGAATTTGCCTGGATGAGCTGGAAATGCGACACCGTCCAGAAGAACCTGGCCAAAATCATGCGGGATGTCAGAACCAACTCTGAGCAATTAGCCACGGCTGCCGAGCGACTGTCACAGATTACCGAGCAAAGTCGCAAAGGGGTTATGAATCAAAGCCAGAAGACCGAACAGGTGGCGACCGCCATGTCGGAAATGTCTTCTACCGTGCATGAAGTCGCTCGCAATGCTTCCAACGCAGCCAAGGCCGCAAACGATGCCAATGAACAGGCACGAGGGGGTACTTCAGTAGTGAAGAACACCATTCAGAGTATCGAGCAACTGGCTGTAGAGGTAGAGCGTGCGGCTGAAACCATAAACAAGCTCAAGGAAGACAGCGTCAACATCGGCACTGTGTTGGACGTGATTCGAGGCATAGCCGAGCAGACCAACCTGCTGGCACTCAATGCCGCCATTGAAGCGGCCCGAGCGGGCGAACAAGGACGCGGATTCGCCGTGGTAGCCGACGAAGTACGCACGCTCGCCAGCCGCACCCAGCAATCGACACAAGAGATTCAAGGCATGATTGAGCGTCTGCAAGGGGGAGCCAACCTGGCCGTATCCGCAATGACCCAAGGCAGAAATGCCGCCCGCAACAGCGTAGATCAAGCCATCAATGCCGGGCAATCACTGGAAACGATCAACCGGCACATAGACACCATCAAGGACATGAACACCCAGATCGCCAGCGCGGCCGAAGGACAAAGCTCTACTGCCGAGGAAATCAACCGCAACATCGTCAATATCAGCAGCATCTCGCACGAAACGGCCCGCAGTGCCGAGCAAACCGCACAATCCAGTGAAGAATTGGCGCGTTTGGCCATGCAGTTACAGTCTCAGGTGAGCAATTTTCGCCTGACCCGCTGATCTCTCTCCGTTTCCGTCTGCGTCATTCCGGCTTCCTGGCTGGAATGACGTTTCTCCCCTCCCTCGCCCCATCTCCTTCAGGTTCGCAGTACCGCCTTCAGGCGGAAGAAGAACTAAAGTGAAGAAAAGGCACATCCCCTGTGCCCCCATCGTAAATAAATCACAGCGTTTGCCGTTTATGCGCCCGGTGCCCCCTCAAAATCCATGTCAGCTCCCAAGGAGCTTTCAAACCATGGCCACACAAAATCTCACCTCTCCCCCAACAACGACAAAATAACCGGCACCAAATCGGCTGATTCCATCAACGGCCTGGCCGGAGCTGACACCCTCACCGGTCTCGCAGGCAATGACACCTTACTCGGTGGCACCGGCAACGATTACCTCGACGGCGGCACCGACAACGATGTTTTGATAGGCGATGCCGGCAACGACACCTTACTGGACGGGGCCGGCAACG
>JBPCSC010000146.1:0-6151 GCA_051007495.1 Methylococcaceae bacterium
GATATGAAGCGAACCAGGCCATCAGCACTACTGGCCCGGATTCGACAGCAGGGTATCCAGTTATCAGTGGAAGGAGTGGACACCCGGAAGGATGCCGAGTGGATCGAACAGATCCAGGCCGATGCGGTACAAGGCGGGTATTATCGCCAGATGGCTTTGAGTGCATATACCCCCGCTCAAGAGGTAGGCACTCATGCCGTGATGGGTGGCGCGGTAGTATGACATCAGATAAATACTAAAGGCCGGGGACCAGTACAACCCTCACTTTGAAAACAACAAAAAACCCCGGGCATCCACCTCCGGGGTGTTTTTATTTTTATCGTAAGACGGCACTTCCCATCTGCGGTGATCATTCGGTTGTACTACTCCCCATATTTTAGACCAGGACTCAAGATGGTGTATCGAACATGGCCTGATGGGGGGAGTGAGTCAATACATCGCTGGTTTGATGCCCAGTTGAGCCATCACGCTCATCACTAAGCTTCAGTCAGTGCCGCAACGAACTCGGCCAGGGGCAAATCGACGCGCTCTATGCCTTGTTCATCCAAAAATCGGGCTTCGTTGCGGGTGATGTCGCCGTGCAATACGGCTATATGCCGATCACTGGATCGTTTCATGATTTGCCTGGCGTAGTTGCGTTCAAGCTGGTTACGAAACCGACACCCCATAAACAGAAAACTACGGCCCGTACGCAGGTGTTTAACCCGTTCCGGTATGGGTGTCTGGATGTCGATTTCAGTCAGCACTTCCACATAATCCGAATCGGAAATGATGAAGTTAGAGGCGGGTGCTATGGAACCCAGCGGTTTGTAGAGCAAGGTCTTCCAGTGATCTGAGCTTTCTGCCTCAACCTTTCTGGCTTCATGATCAAAATAATGCACCCAATCGTTGAGGTATTCGGCCCGACTAACCCCCTGTACCTGGCCAAAATCACAACCACTCTCGGAGAGTGCCAGTGCCATGGTGGCGTCGTACCAGGTGTCTACGATCAGCGGCAAAGACCACTCCGGCGTGGCCAGAAAACGGTGCAGCGCGGTAGGACGTGGCGCGGGCGCGAAGGCCGCCTGAAGCTGGCTGATCAGCGTTTTTCGGTGCTTGAAATTTTCCACATACTGGCAAGCGGCCGTCAGGTTGTTTTTGATCTTGTGCGGAACCGTCACCTTCGCGGTAATAAGCGCGACCAAAGCCTGCGGATGAGTGGGTATGTCCATCTCGCTGTCCAGGCCCAGCACTTCAGGGCCAAGATAGGGGATGATCTGACCGCTGCGTAAACCAGCGGCGAGAGTCTGTATTTCGGTCATGCGGATGATCCTCTGGGTAATGTCTACAGATAAATGGCGGCACCGGCACCGATGTTGATCGAAGCGTCTTTGGCGGTGGTGACGATGAAGCCGATTTGATCTTCGGTGAGATGACCGTGAAACGGCAGTGCGATGGCCCTGTCGGCCAGTTTTTCGGTGACAAACAAATCCCCTTTGCGGTAGCCCAGTCGGGTGTAGTACGACTGTAAATGCAAGGGATACGAATAAGCACTGGCTTCAATGGCTTCGGTAGCCAGGTCTTGAATGATGGCATCCCGACTGGAACGGGTGAAACGAGTGCCTAAATGCACCAGGTAGAGCATCCAGTGGGCGACGTCTACATCCGGGGCCAGATAAGGCGGCTTAATGCCTTCAAAAGAAAGAATATGGCTGGCGTACCAGGCTTCGACCTGCTTGCGTCGGGCCAGAATCTCATCCAGGCGGCGCAACTGCACCCGCCCCAGGGCGGCAGTCACTTCGCTGATGTCGGCGCGAAAACAGGCCGAATCAGTCAATACCACCGAATGACGTTCATTCGGGCGGCGTGACCTCAAACCCTTAATTCGGCTGGCCAGGGCGGAATCATCGGTAACGATCATTCCACCTTCGCCCAGAGTAAGGGCCGAAGGTTCAGAAAAATCGAATACGGCGACATCACCAAAACTGCCTACCGGTTTGCCCATGTAACGTGAGCCTATGGATTCGCTGCAATCTTCAATCAGATACAGGCCGAAACGATTGGCCAGTTCTCGAAAAGCCGGCCAGGCCGCCGGGTGGCCGTTGGTATTCCCGACCAAAAGAGCGCGGGTATTCTCGGTAATGCAGAGCGGGACTTTTTCCGGTGCCAGGGTACCTGACCAGTAATCCACATCGGCCAACACCGGTTTGCATCCGGCCAAAACAATGGCCTCGGCGGTTTCGCGGAAACCAAACCCCGATGCGATGACTTCATCCCCGGCACCCAGGCCCAGTGCTTTTAGCGTCAGCAGCAACCCGACGCTGGCACTGCTCACGGCCACGGCGTGCTGTCGGCCTATCCATTCTGCCCATTCGTGTTCAAACCGCTCCACTTCAGGACCGGCCCGTAACCGGGGTGAGGCCAGCACGGCACTCACGGCATCCAGTTCATCCTGACTGATATCAGGATCCGCCAGCATCAAGGTGAGTGGGTTATTCATGCGGTCCCCCGGGCTTTACGCGCCAACACCAAACCACTGGCTACCAGTGGATCAGCAGTCAGTTGTGTGCAGTGTTCGCGAGTGTCGAGCAGAAAAACCTGAAACTGCTCGGTTTCAAACCAGGGCGTTTCCATACCCATGTCACTGGCATCGCAGTTAATGGTGGCCAAGCCTGGGTAAATCCGGCGAATTTCGGCTATGCAGTCTGCATGAGTGACGGTGTGGTTGATTAAGCGTTCGATGACGGATTGAGCGTCGCTGGGCAAGGCCATGGTCACTCTCCGCTGATTTTTTTAGCCTCGACCGTTACCGGCAGGCGAGTGTCTTCGGGCATTTCCGGGAGTAGCAATTCCCAACCGTTGGCGAGCGTGATCGACCCGCCCCACAAGGTTTCTTTTTCACAGGTCACGACGGGTTCTTCCAAATCCTTTTTCGGTACGTAGGCCGACAGTTGGCCGGCGGCATTCTTGCGGATCATGATTTTCATGGTTAACCCTCTAGCGTGTTGATGATGGCGGGCAAGCATTCAATTACCCGGTCAATTTCTTTCGATGTGGTCTGACGACCGAGCGAGAAGCGCACACTGCTAAGGGCGGCTTCTGCGCCTAGCCCCATGGCCATGAGCACATGAGACGGCTCTGTGCCGGTGGCCGTGCAGGCCGATCCCGCCGAAGCGTGGATACCGGCACGATCCAGTTTGTCCAGCACCCATTCTGCCTCGGTGCGTCCAAGACAGAGGCTGGAGGTATTGCCCACCCGGGGGGCCGATTGACCATTAACCGAGGCCCCGGGCAGACGTATCAGCAATTCGGTTTCGAGGCGATCACGCAGTGCCGTAACCGAGGCCATGCACGTCTGGCTGGCCCGTTCAGCGGCCACCCCCAAAGCGGCAATTCCGGCTACGTTTTCGGTACCCCCGCGCCGTCCTCGCTCCTGATGGCCATGTAACAGCGGCGGAATACGTAGCCCTTTGCGTACAAACAGGGCCGCTATTCCTTTAGGGGCGTAGATTTTGTGACCGGACACGCTGAGAAAATCTATGGCTGCCTGTTCTTGCAAATGGATTGGAATCCGGCCTACGGCCTGTACGGCATCGGTATGAAACAAGACTCCCTTGGCCTGAGCTAACCGAGCGGCCTCTTCAACCGGAAACAAAACCCCGGTCTCGTTGTTGGCCCACATCAGACTGACCAAAGCCGTGGCGGGTGTCACGGCGGCCTCCAGTTGGTGCATGTCCAGTTGCCCGGTGCGGTTTACGGGTAGATAAAACACCTGAAAACCTTCTGCCGTTTCCAGATGCCTGAAAAAAGCCAGGGTAGACGGATGCTCCACCTGACTGGTGACCAGGTGACGGCGGTTCGGATTGAGGGCCAAGGCACTGCGTATGGCCAGATGATTGGCTTCGGTTGCCGACCCGGTAAATACAATTTCCGCAGGCGATGCCCCCAGCCATGCGGCCACCTGTTCCCGGCCTTTGAGAGTCAGCACTTTAGCCGCCTCACCGAAACGGTGCTTGCTGGATGGATTGCCAAACGTGGCCAATGCCGTCTGCACCATATCAATGCACTCGGCGGCCACCGGGGTGGTCGCGTTGTAATCCAGGTAAATTGATGTCTCTGCTTGCAAAATGGGATGATCCTGATGAGTTTTGATTATTCCAGCGCACCCGCGTGGAACCCGGTCTGGTTATTCCAAAAACCGCTACACGCCTTGACTCATTGCCAGAATCGACGGTCGAAATCTTCGTTCAGAATTTCCAGCATTCTGGGTAAGCCCAAGTACTCTCCGTGCAAAATCCACAAACCCGATTCGTGATCTTTACGGTACAGTTCCCACACGGCGGAATAGTCTTGATAAACCAGCCTGGCGATGTCGATGGTGCCGCCATCGGGGTCGATATTGCGCGAACAACAGGCACTGACGATCTGATAGCCGTCGGCGATGCAGCGAATTTCAGGTTGCACGTAACGGTAACGCTTACGCCGTTCCAGGCCCAATTTGATGCGGTGGAAGTCCAGTTCGTTGGGTTGCGAATGGGTCATGCTCCGGTAAGCCGGAAAATCGGGAACGCGGGATAATGCGGGCAGCATGGTTAAGGTTCTCTGCTATCTGTGGGACCAGAAAAATAAGGGGATGAATCATCCCTGCATCACACCGGCCTTAGGGGCAGTCCCCTGGTTAGAGCCGAGTTCCTCCTCGAAACAACCCACCACCCGACCATTGGTGAACTCCACCATGTAAATCGGAATGTTGGCTGCTTCGTGATGCCCTACTTGCACGATTTCACCTTCACTACCGGCAGAAACAAGCAGGGCATCAGCCTCACAATCAGGATATGTGCCATCGTTTTGCACATCTTCCACACAGAACACGACCTGTCCGCGTTGGTACAAGGGTTGACGTATGTCCATCAGGCGTAATCCTCCTCAACACGGGTACGCGAAGCTTTGGGCGGCGGCGGATGATCTACCGACTCCAGTTCACGGCCCTTCATGCCCACAGCGTAACCCAGTTCGGGAAAGTCGATGGCATAGATATAAAACTGCTGCAAAAAAGTGTTGATGCTTTTGACGTAACCGACCTGGCCTTTTTTGACCAGCACCTGACCAATCTCCGCGCCTCTGAACGTGCCATCGTTGCGGATGAATTTTTTCGACATTACTTTTTCGCCAAAGTCGAAGCGGGGCGGGTTGTCCAGTTCATTTACATCGCTGTCGCGGCTGATATCACCCATGGTTAGGTTCCTCTGTAGACGTTAAGTTTAGGGAGTCCGCTGCCTCAGTCTGTCGCATCCTGGACAGCTCGCGCACGGCCTCATCAGGGTCGAAACACAAATCACCCAGCTCGGCCGGTTCCAGTCGGCTGGCGACTTCATACCGCACCCGCCAGTCCAGATCGGTGCGAAACGCTAATAACTGTGATGGGGTCATGCGGCGCAGTGCTTCCAGTCGCACCGACAATTCCTCATCCCGGGCCAGGCCGGGCAAATGCTCCAGGCTAATGCGGCGGGCCAGCACTTTGCGTACTTCAGGATCAGGATCGTGCATCATTTTGGGCAAAAAACCGACCGGCAATCGACGCGCCACAATTTGCCGTACGAAATAATCCGAATCGCCGATCATGGACGGCAAGTCTTTGATCCCCAACCGCTCCGCCACCCTGACCCGTACTTCACGGTGTGGATCCTGACGCAATTCCAATAGATACCGAGAATGAATGGGAAGCCTCAGGGCTACGCTCTGCCTGACTGTTTCATCAGGATCAGCCAGCAGTTGGGGCAGCAAAAAAACTTCTACATATTTGGCGGCTACTGCCCGCACCTCGAAGTAGGGGTGCTTGAGATAATCCCGTGCCAAATCGGGGTTCCAACGGAAGAATCGGTCTATGCGTCGGGCGTAGCGGTCATGTACACAGGCGTGTCCCGACTGACAATGCCCTTCAGCCTGGGCGACTTCCCGTTCGCACCCGACACAACTGATGAGTTGACCTTGCCAGTCTCTGGACTCGTCAATGTCAGTCTTCATCATCACACCCCATACGCTCCAGAACCTCCCGCAACACCTGCCCGCCCATGCGGTTAGCCGGATCCAGTTCCAGAAGTTTTTCCATCGCTTCCCGACCGGCATCCAGTTGTCCAAGACGCAAATTCAGGTAGGCATAGCCTTTGAGCGT
>JBPCSC010000147.1:0-2179 GCA_051007495.1 Methylococcaceae bacterium
ATTTTACAGTGTTCCTGTCTTGAATGGGTAGTATCCCTCCACGTGGTCTGCGCGGTGGTTTTTAGTTCTTCTCCCTGTTTTCCTGCTTTTTCTGTTCGCCAACAATAAATTTGGACAAATCAAATATATTTCTCTGCCTGGTGATTTTTTTCTTGATTTTCTCTATTTCTACGGGCAAGCAGTTCAATTCCAGTCCTTGTATGAGTTTGGCCAGTTTGGTTATGCCGGATGTATTCGTGCGCTTATACACTGAGCGCATTTGTGTTCTGGCCGTTGAAACACTCACCTTGTGCTCTTCAGCATACTCCTCAACAGATAAGCCACGACTGATTAAAGTAGCCAGTCTGGCCTCGGTTTTACTCAATCCGTAGGCAGATTCAATCAGGTCAGTCAGAGAATCCGAGTTATGCTCGGGATCAAACAGAAAAATGATATAAACCGCCCGACCTGACATATCCTTGAGCGGATCGGTTACCGGCATATAGCACAGTTGGTAACTGGTTTTACCGGAGGGGCGAGGGATGATGCGAATCCCGCCCAGGTTTCTGTTTATGGCCGAATCGGTCAGTTCATGGATCAGATTACACCGTCCATTGAGTTGCGTGACGAGCATGCCATCACGCAGGTATAAGCCATCCCCAACCGCCACAAAACCAGAAAATGAGGGGTTGCAATACACCAGATTGCCGCTCTCATTGATGATGGCCGTGCCTATTAAAATCTTGCTGAGTATCTCCAGTTCTATACGGCTGGATTTAAGGCTGTTATAGGTTTTACCCGACAATAATACCGCCAGCTTGAAATCCGTTTTCAATACATTCATCAATTCGGTATCCACCCAATTAAACTCGCCATCGGAACACGACGGGTTTTGCAGTATCAGGCAGGCAAAATACTGTTCTTCCCTGATGCTGTCCATGCGCGACATTAAATCGGTTACAACCGATTTTAACCATTCTTCCGTCATGATGCCATCCGGTTTGACAAAAAACCAGGTATACGTCCCCTTTTTGTCACTTTTCAACTGGGTATCAATAAGAGGGATTAAATGAATCATCACCTCACCGCTTTGATGATTGGACAGCGGAATACCCACCTGGGATGAAAACACCATCAATGAAGTATTCATATCAATAATCATCAATTTTCCCGCTTCCGCGCCACATAAATGGCACATTCGGCTTAACGTCGTGAACCAGTGCTCGGGATTCAAGGCGGACTGATAAAGGTCATGGGCTAACACGGATACGTACTCTCTGGTAACGATGGGCCTGCAGGCCGGTTGATATTGAGATAAGACTACACGAGGCAATGGCCAAAAAAAACACAATCTTTGGCCAACAGGTTTGAGTTCGATGCCAGGATCTGGCGTTCAGACCGTGGTCACGCCCCACAATTGGGATGATGTGGTGTGTGGCGGACACACTACAAAGTTTTATGAACGGATGCAACAGACAGACCCATCTCCTGAATCACAGCCTTTTTTAATGCTTACTGATGATGATTTTGCCGGTTTTGATTAGAATTTGTACAATTCACATTAAAACATCATCAGAATTGATGATGTCTTTTTGTAAGCAAAAGCGCATATCAAATTTCATCAGTATTGAGGATGGATTAAAAAAGTCCGATTGAGTAGATTAAAAGCCCTCCGAAGCGTGCCGATTTTTCATGAATGAGGCAGGTGCGTACACAGATAAATGGCAGACAGATGAAGGATGGGCAGGACATGCACTATAAGAGTCAAGAGATCGTCATAGCCGACATTCACTCAACACATGGCGGGATTTTATCCCTGGTCAGGATGCAGAATGCAGATGTGTGGTTTGTGTCGGAGGGCATTAAACCCAGGCGGTTGCTGCATAAGGCACTGGTTGATGTAGATGGGATAGGCGGTTTACATCTGGTAGGCAGATTTACCAGAGGAGGGTTTTCTGTAGCCAATACCCTACTTGGGGTAAATGATTTTCCCGTTATTGAAGCCGAACACAACTATCTTGCCATTACTTTCTGGTGTGAAGAGTGTGACCGGGATAAAAAACCAAACGAAGTATTCATGAATGATTTGGTCGAGCGTACCCGCACCCCCGTCTTTATTGCCATCTTCGAACAAGGTAAAGGTTTTTTCCGGCACCAATACAAAGCAGTGACTTGTACCTCCCCCCCCCCTATCTTCTGG
>JBPCSC010000148.1:0-9221 GCA_051007495.1 Methylococcaceae bacterium
TGACCAGCGTAACGAACAAAACGGCCCAACGATAATGAAGTGCCAGGCGGATCAGCGGATAGATCATGGTGCGGTGCCTCCTGTTCCGGTTTCCTTCGCGGTGAGCAAAGCCTTGACCACCAAGGGTTTGAGCAAAATGGCTCCATTGCCGACGATTTTCTGACCGTTCTTCAAACCATCGAGAATCTCTACCCTCGCCCCCAAGCGTTCACCGACCTGTACGGTGGTGACGCGCCAAAGCCCCAGGCCGGCCTCGGTCAATACATAGTCGGACTCACCAATGTGCAGCACCGCATCCGAGGGGGTTAACCGAGTCCATCTTGGATCCATGCCGAGTCCTATGTCGGCATACATGCCCGGTTTAAGCTGCCCTTGTTGGTCGTTCAATTCGAAGAAGATACGTAAAGTGCGGTGTTCAGTGGATAAAGCGGGTGCAATGCTTCGTACTACGCCACGGAAAAGCTGATGAGGCAAACCGTAGAAACGGGCCTCGCAGGCTTGTCCTGCCGCCACCAGGTTGATGCGAATTTCCGGCACATCGGCCATGACCAGCGTCGTGCCGCTGATCGTGGATTTGACCAGCAGTTCGGTGTCGATACCTTCCTGCAACAAGCGTCGTTCCAGATCGGCTCGGCTGTGCGTGGCCTGACTCAGGGCACTCTCGGCTTCGAATACGGCTTTTTGTCCTTCCAGTTGAGTTTGCAGCAAACTGGATTCAGCCGAAGTGAGATCACGCATGGCTTCAGTACCGGTGGCGACCAGTTTGCGTAGCCGTTCCACCACCCGATTTTGCGAATTCTGCTGGGCGTTAGTCAGTTCACGGGTTTTGCTCAATTGCTTGGCATCAAACTCCATTTCGGTACTGGCTTTTTGCCAGTCAGCATAAATGGCAGACAGGGCCACACTGCTGAACTGCCAGCGATCTTCCATGGCACTCGTACCGGTGCGAAGCCGGGCCATGATGGCACCGGTTACGGTGAGTAAAGGATTGGTAACGCGCTCTTCCGTAACCGGTATCAGTTCCAGTTTTTTTTCAATCAGGCTACCAGGCTGTACCGCGATCAAATAAGGCCCGGCCAAAGTGACCTGCTCGACCGGATCCGACACCGACAGAGCAGGTTCCAGGCGCATCAGCATCAGCAGTAGCACGAAAAACCGGCAGCGAATGAGGAGTGAAGTGTGGAATGTCATTGCAATACCTGTTTGGCGAGGGCCGCATTGAGTGCGTGGAATGAGTGCCAGTAATCGGAGCGACCGGCAATATGCAGGCGATAGGTTTCACGGTACGTCCGCTGGGCATCCATCACTTCTATCAGCGTTTTGCCGCCCAACTCATAGGCGGCCCGAATCTTGTCACGCACCGTGCGTGCGGCTTCCAGTTGCCCCGGATCATCGGTGGATAGGGTTTCAAAGGCGGCCTTGTAGGCGTTTAGGGTTTGTTCTACTTCTGCCTTCAAGGCGACTTCCCTGGTTTTTTGATCCAGTTCTGCCTGGGTATTCAAAGACTGTGCTCGGGCGATGTTCCCCTGATTGCGATCAAACAGTGGCACTGAAAAATTCACACCCACACCGAAAGAACTGGCATCAGGATAGCCAATCGCCTGTTGCTGAAACTGTCGGGTGTACCCTATGGCCGGAGTGATTTGAGGATAGCCTTTGCGTTGTTCGCTGGTAATCAAGGCCGAAGTGCGCTGAACATTCAAACGCGAAGACTGGAGATCAGGACGGTTGTCCAGGGCTATCGACACGGCGGAATCCAGAGTCAGCGGAGCCTGTGGCTGGACAACATCCAAACTGCCCCGGATGCTCAGGGGGCGGGTGTCAGTCAGGCCTAGATTGGCCTGGAGTCGGCTTTTGGCATTAGCCACAGCGGTTTCCCGTGATCTTAACTCTCGACGACTGCTGAAGATGGACAAACGGATGCGATCCAGTTCAATACTGCCCACACCGCCGATTTCGACTCGATTGGCGGTGATCCGCGCCAGTTCAGACAGATCAGCCAAGTCTTCTCGTGCCAGTTTCTCCAAGGCTTCGGCTTCCAGTACGTCATAAAAATTAGCCACAACAGCAGAAACACGACGGCGTACCCAATCAGCAAAATCAGCTTGGGCTACCGCTACCCCTCCCTGGGCAACGGCTACAGCCGCCATCTGTTTACCCAACACAAACCAATCCACAGGAAATGACAAACCCGCATCAAACTGCGGTGGGCCGCCTTGACGATTGGGGGTGAAACTCTGGCCTAGCGGCATCAGGGTGCTGCTGATATTGGCAGTGGGATTGGGTGGCAAACGGGCGGTTAACAGATCCGCCAGCGATTGATGCACCGTCTCTAGCCCGGAGCGAATCTGAGGATCAATCTCCAGCGCACGCTGCACGGTTTGATTCAGGTTCAAGGGGGAGTCAATCGACACCGACACCGTAGCCGTGTCTGATGTGCCCGAATCCTGGGTGTCTGGGGGAACGTAAAGGTGAGGGGTTGGGGTTGATGCCGGAACGGTATACGGCAGAGGAGTACAGGCACTGAGCATAAGAGCAGCCAGTACCCATCCCGTTGGGAGGGTGTCCGCGATGGCCATGGGGTATATTCCAGGTTGTTTACCGTAAAGTCGCTTCCAAGCATTTGAAATGCCATTCATTGTTTTTCGGTTTGGATGACGGTTTCTTTGCCCGTCGTCTGTGGATGGAGAACCGTACTGGTGGATATGCCCCATCTCTGAGGTTCATATCCACCATGAGTAACAAATAAAAAAGCGTGTGGGTGGGATGCCGTGGGTCTCTGATGCCGATAATCAGGTGTGGCGCGAAAGATGCCAGTCATGGGGCGGGCCTGGCGCATCACCGTGCGCCAGGCCCGTCACCTAACAACCGTATAGCAATAACCGACGGAAGGATAGCCCAATGTCTACTCATCCCATCACACCGGCTTGTGTTTCACCTGCTTATCAGGAGATTCACGGCTACATTTCCCGTCTTGAGGCCCCTTTTTCTCTGGACGATATTGAGGGCTTCAATATCATCTATAAGCGTTACTACCCTACCCTGAGTTACGATGAGCGGCACGAAGTGGAGGCATTCGTCGACACCTTGATCGAGCATGTTGAGCGCAAGGAATGGGCTTCCCGGATTTATGGCGTGGTGTAATGGGTCTCCGTTGCATCCTGGCGTTGAATCGGTCAGAGGGGACGGGCGATAAAAACCTGTTGGTTTAAGGCTTTTTGATTATGCTAAAAATGACTTCACTTTTTTTATCACAACCACGCAAGACATGGTTTCCCTGGTTTAATACTTTAATGATTAACCCGGAAAAACATACCCATCAAACCCCGTCACCGACTGCCGCCCGCCGGTGTGCCGTATAAGGCATAGGCACCGAAGCGCATTTGGTGTGCTAGTCCGAGTTTCTCCTTGGTGAAGTCTATGGAAAACTGCTCGGCCAGATTTTGGCCATCCCAGCGATAGGCTTTGAAAAACTGTTCGTTATCCTGGCCTTTCTTGTCCCAGTTGGCCAGCAATGAGGAGGTGAAATACAACCTCTGGCCATCCCAACTGGACGACACCATGTTGACCTGGGCCCCGATTTTTTGCTCAAACACCTGCTTGGGATGGAACGGATCACTGATGTCGAAGCGGCGGGTTTTGCCGTCAGAAAAGGTGTTAACCCAGAGTGATTGGTCATCACTGGAAATGGATATATCAACCGGCAACGGAATTTTGGCCGGTTCTCCAATATCCGCCACTTCTTTGGCCTGCCACGCGTTTTGTTCATCGAGATAGATCAACCAGATTTTCGATGTCAGTGCCGTGGAGGTGAAGCAGTAATTGTGTTGTTCGTTCCAGGCGCAGCGGATTTCCAACGGCGCACCGGGGACATCGAACACCTTTTTAGGTAAACGGCTATGCAAATCCCATTGCACGACGGTGTTGCCGAAATGCTTCATGGCTTCGGCATCGGTGAGCATCTTGCCAAAATCCATCATGTAGTTGGACCAACCGGTAAAGGATGATGTCAACAGCAGATTTTTGCGTGGCAAGGCTCTGACATCGTAGTTGTAGCCGTCGGCATACTGTCCACTCTTGATGGCACCGCGTAAATCACTGTCGGTTGGCATCCAGTGGGTAGCAATGTACTCGCCGGCATTGGTGTACTCGACCATGGCGGTACGCCCGCCGTGATCTTTGCTGTTGGATAAAGCGGTGATGAGCATACGCCCCGGCAAGGCATAAAGGCTGTGTGGGCCCACTACGCCGTCTGACTGTGTGACAAAATCGGTGATGGTTTTGACCAAACGCGGTTTGGCCGGATCGGTGGCTACATCGAAAATGAATATCTTGCTGGTATCAAGCCCACCGGCCCACAAAAATTTGCGGTCATCGGTGAAGTCAGAATGATGGGCTTCGTTACGCCCCCCCACCGATAAACTGGCCGCGACCTTTCCGTACCCCGGTGACTTGGGATTAACATCTATGGTCACCAGTTTGTCCTGCTCATCACCCACGCCTTCTGCTCCCAATGTCCAGACGTAGACGAAATCTTCCTGCCCCGTGATTTTAACGGTGTAGGGCGATGCGCAGGTTTCATCGGCTTCCAGTGGCAGGGTAGTCAAAGCCAGCAATGCCAGTACGGCCAGGTGTAGGGTTGTGTGTTTCATGTGTCTTACCTCGATAATTTCGTTATTTTTTGTTTGAACATCAAAACGGTAGTGACTCAAAATCGGAACAAATGCGCCCGATAGTGACGTAACTCCGCTATGGATTCTCTTATGTCTTCCATTGCCTGATGGCAATTTTTCTTTTTGAACGACTCCTTGACCTCAGGCGCCCAGCGGGCAGCCAGTTCCTTCACGGTCGATACGTCCAGATTGCGGTAATGGAAATAGGTTTCCAGTTGGCGCATGGCGCGTGCAAGAAAGCGTCGATCCTGGCAAACGCTGTTCCCGCACATAGGTGAAACGCCGGGGGCAACCCACTCCCTTAAAAAGGCCAGTGTGGTCGCCTCGGCTTCGGATTCGCTGATCCGACTCGCACGCACCCGGTCGAGCAACCCTGATTCGCCGTGGTGTTTGAGATTCCAGTCATCAAGATGGGCCAGGGTGCGTTCATCCTGATGTATGGCTAAAACAGGACCCTCAGCCAGTGTGTTCAGATTTTTGTCCGTCACCAAAGTGGCGATTTCGAGGATCCGGTCGTTGTCGCAGTCGAGACCGGTCATTTCAAGGTCTATCCAGATCAGATTTTGGGTGGGTTCTGTCATCGTCTTTAATATCAGTAAAAGAAGGGTTTTGCTCCGGTTGGGGCGAAGTTGATTTTATAGTGTCACACTGTGCTTGTCAGAAATTAGGCCAGAGGCTAATCTGTAAGCCAAGGCTAGCGAGTCGCTGTATATGTAACACAGATGTGCTTGCACCAGCCTGGACAGATTTAATTTTTCCTTGGAGTTACTCGAAGATGATGAACGCATTTACCATTTTGTTTGTGCTGGTGTTGAGCGTTTCTTTTGGTATTGAATGGTGGCTGATGCGTCGTCAGATTGCCCATGTCAGAAGCCACAGGGACAGCGTTCCTGAAGCTTTCCAGGCATCCATATCGGCTGAAGCGCATCAAAAAGCGGCAGATTACACAGTGGACAAAGCCCATGTGGCCGAGGTTGAGCGTTTGATTGCTTTGGCCTTGCTGCTGCTGCTCACTTTGGGTGGCGGCATTGAATTTATCCGCAGTGTGTGGGCTGATGTTGGCCTGGATGCAGGAATAACCGGAGTCGGCATCATTTTGTCAACGATGCTGCTGATGCAAATCGTGGAGATACCGGTCAGCTATTACCAAACCTTCATCGTCGAGCAAAGGTATGGGTTCAACCGCAGTACTCAGCGGCAGTTCCTGATTGATCTGGGCTTGCAAACCGCTTTGAGCCTGGCCATAGGCATTCCTGTTCTGGCTCTGATTCTCATGATCATGAACAGTGTGGAACATTGGTGGTTCTGGGCCTGGTTGGTCATCATGGGCTTTACCATCCTCATGAGTTGGGCTTATCCCACCTTCATCGCCCCCTTGTTCAACCGATTCACACCTCTGGCCGACGATCAACTGCGTACCCGTATCGAATCTTTAATGCAACGCTGCGGATTTCACAGCCAGGGCATTTTCGTCATGGATGGCTCCAAACGCTCTTCCCACGGCAATGCTTATTTCACCGGGGTGGGTGAAAGCAAGCGTATCGTGTTCTTCGATACGCTGATTGAAACTTTAGAACCGGATGAAATTGAAGCCGTGCTGGCTCATGAACTGGGTCACTTCAAGTGCCACCATGTCATCAAAATGCTGGTCGTCAGTGGCGGTATCACTCTGGTTGGTTTTGCCTTGCTTGGCTGGTTGAGTGGCCAAGACTGGTTTTACACCGGGCTAGGGGTGAGCGAAAGCAGCCACGCGCTGGCCTTATTGCTGTTCATGCTGACCGCCCCGGTTTTTTCTGCATTTCTGCAACCGGCCATGGCCTGGTTTCAGCGTCGCCATGAATTTGAAGCCGACCACTTCGCCTCAACCCATGCCCGCCCTGAGCGGTTAATCAGTGCCCTGGTTAAACTCTACCGCGATAACGCCAGCACACTGACACCCGATCCGCTTTACTCCGCCTTCCATTACAGCCACCCGCCTGCCGCCATACGCATCGCCCATCTGGATGCCAGCAAAACCTCATGAAGCCCGGATGGCAACCAGGGCTGGTTGTTTCCCATCTGGGACGCTCACTCGCTGTAGAAGATGAATCCGGTCGTATCGTACTCTGCCACACCCGCAGAAGACTGGGCCTGGCCACAGTGGGCGATAGGGTTTGGTGGGAGCCATCCGAAGGCGAACAGGGGCGGGTGATGGAAATCCTGCCCCGCACGTCCATACTCACCCGCCCCGGACATCAAGACCACCATCGTTTGGTGGCCGCCAACCTCGACCAGATCGCCATCGTCATAGCCCCTTTACCCGAACCGGACTGGCTATTGGTGGATCAATTTCTAGTGGCCGCCGAGACCCGCCAACTGAGTATCGTGCTCATCCTCAACAAAATCGACCTCACCCCAACCGCCCAACACCTACCCGTCGGTATTGAGGATTACGCCGCGCATTATCCTCCGCTCAGTGTGAGTGCCACCAGTGGCCACGGTTTGGCGGCCCTTCAAGAATGTTTGCACGGTCGTCACACGCTGTTGGCCGGGCAATCCGGGGTGGGCAAATCGTCGATAAGCAGTGCCTTGCTGCCGGACAAGCAGTTTCGGGTAGGAGAAATCTCGGAACGCAGCGGTCTGGGACGACACACCACGTCCACGGCCACCCTGCATCACCTGCCGTTCGGAGGCGATTTGATTGATAGCCCTGGAGTGAATGTATTTGGATTGGCAGATATGGACGAAACCGACCTGGGCCATGGGTATCGCGAATTTGCCGACTACGCCGATCGGTGTCGGTTTAATGATTGCAGACACGTCTCTGACAAGGGATGCGCCGTACAGGAAGCCGTTGCAGGCGGACAACTCAGCCACTCGCGTCATGAGCGGTATGTTGAATTATTGCAACGGTTACGAAAACAATAGGTATCCGGCATCCCTGCCGGAACCGCACTCCACAACCTGAAATCTGAATACTTATTTCTGAAGTGCCTTCAGGTTTTCGCTCAGTCGGTTGATTTCCGTCTCGGCATTTACCTGATCGGTAACATCATACTGCACCCCCAGGTAATACATCAGATTACCTGAAGTATCAAACAAGGGGGTTAGTGCCAGCCGGTTATGGAATAATTCTCCGTTTTTGCGGTAATTCCTGAGCGTTACCTCTATGGGTTGTGAATTATCTATGGCCTGCCGTAACTGAAACCGGGCTTCCTGATCACGATCTTCTCCCTGCAGAAACCGGCAGTTTTTACCGACGACTTCCTCTTCGGTATGTCCTGTCATATTGAGAAAAGCCTGGTTGACATACACGATGGGCATATCCTCAATATCAGGATCGGCCAGGGTCACACCATTAACGCAGGAATCCAGAATCTGGGATAAGACCTGTGGAATGATACCGGCATCTTTTTGTACTACGAACGACATATTTATCTCCTCATTAATTATTCTGGTTATGTGGCTGATCCGGCTTTATCAGCCGTTTTCAATCAGACCCTTTATATTTTTCACGGTACGATTGGCACCGTCCTGTATGGCGACCCGTATCAGTTTTTCAAACGGGCGCATGAAGGCATCTACCTGTGGAATTTCAAACGTAAAAGTAACCCGGGTAGTGTCATCCGACCCGGTTCTGATTTCAAATTCATACAGACAGGTATAAGGATTGGAAACCCCGGTAAAACAAACCCGCTGGTTCGGAAGATGATCCGACACCTTGAATGTCGATTCCGACTTGTGACCGTGATCCACCCTGACTTGTTTAGCCATGGTACCCAGTTTGACCGGGCCTTGCGACAGGGCTTTGAGTTCCACCACTTCCGGAGACCAGCGTGGGTAATTATCAAAAAAACCATCACTGACAAAGTGATAGACATCGTGTACGGGTTTGTTAATGACGACACTCGCCTTGGCAACTACAGGCTGACTAGAACCGAATAACATAATCCTCCTCCAAATTAATTATTATCGAAACACATCGGCAAACCGGATTTTCCGGGCTTGCCACAAGACCCCGGTGAGAGTACCCGACCGGGGCTTAGTTCCCGACAGTTAATGTAGGGAATTAAGGCTTGATCAGGCCATCCTGGCCTTATCCGTATACATCCCGCTATGCCGCAGCAAGGCATCGAGCGAGGGTTCGCGGCCACGAAACGCGATGAAAGAAATCAAAGCGTCCCGCCCGCCACCTTGCTCCAGGATGTTCTCCATAAAAGATTTCCCTGCTTCCGCATCCAGCACACCTCGCTCTTCGAACAGCGAATACGCATCGCTGGACAGCACTTCCGCCCATTTGTAGCTGTAATAGCCGGCGGCATAACCCCCGGCAAAAATATGGGAAAAACTGTGCGGGAACCGGTTGAACGGCGGCGGGAAGAACGCAGCCACCTGCTGCCTGACTTCTTCGAGCAGAGTATACACCCGGCCACCTTGCCCTGGGTCATAATCCTGATGCAGGCGGAAATCAAACAGGGCGAACTCCAGTTGCCTAACCATCTGCAAACCGGACTGGAAATTCCGGGCAGCCAGCATTTTATCCAGCAATGAACGTGGCAAAGCCTCACC
>JBPCSC010000149.1:0-10833 GCA_051007495.1 Methylococcaceae bacterium
CAGCCACACCACCCACGCCCTCACGCCTCATGCCTTGCTTCAGGTGTTTTCCGACATCCATCCTGGAACCCCGCTGCCGCCGTGTTTTCTGCTGAGTATTCGCGGTTATCGTTTCGAGTTGGGCGCGTCGCTCACCCCTGAAGCCGAGCAGCACCTCCAGCTTGCCTTGAGTCATTTGATGGAACATCTCGCTAACGTATTCCACCCACCCGCACCCCCTTGAACGCTCAACTGCTGTCCTTGCTACGTCCCCGCCCGGGGTTATTCTGGTTATGCGTCATCCTGGTGCTGGTCTCGGGGTATCGTGTTCTGGCCTTGCACTGGGCCGATTTACAGCTTTATTTCGATGAAGCGTATTACTGGGGCTGGTCTTTGCAACCGGCCTTCGGGTACTACTCGAAACCCCCGATGATTGCCTGGACGATACGCGCCGCCACTTCGGTGTGTGGAGACAGCGAACTCTGCATACATGCCCCACCCGTGCTCTTGTACGCCCTGACCAGCCTGCTGATCCGGGCGATAGGCTGCCGTTTATTTTCGTCGTCGGTAGGGTTTGTTTCGGCGGTGGTATTCATCAGCTTGCCGCTGGTTTCGTTCTATTCGTGGCTGACGACTACCGATGGCCTGTTGCTGTTTTTCTGGGCGTTGGGGTTGTACGGATTCATCCGGGCAGTGGAGACCGATGCCTGGCGTGACTGGTTGTTGATGGGCCTGGCTTTGGGTTTGGGTTTGCTCAGCAAATACACCGCGTCTTTGTTTTTAGTGTCGGCGGTGCTGGCTTTGGTGTGGATACCCCGCTACCGGAAACATCTGCTCAATCCCAGGGCCGGTTATGGATTGGTTTTGGCTCTGCTGATTTTTTCCCCTAACCTGATCTGGAACGGCAGCATGCACTTCGCCAGTTTTCGCCACACTGCAGAAATCGCGCACTGGGATAAAAGCCTGTTCCATCCTGAACATCTGCTTGCTTTTCTGGGGGTGCAGATCCTGTTGCTGGGTCCGGTGTTGGGTGTGGGAGCCGGGTGGATGGCACGCCACCTGCCGCAATCGCTTTGGCGGGAAGAGCGGGTGCGGCTGATATTGGCGTTTACTTTGCCGGTGCTGGTGCTGTATTCGCTACAGGCGGTGGTGGCCCGAGCCAATTACAACTGGGCGATGGCGGCTTATGTGGGGGCTTCCGTGCTGATCGGGATGATTCTGACGCAATCGCCCAAAAAACGCGGGGTGGTGGCGATTCTGTCGATCAATCTGCTGATGGGTTCGTTGATTTACCACTACGGCAGCCTGCTGGAACGGGTGGGTATTCCGCTCCGCAGAACCACCGATATTTACCACAGCATGAAAGGCTGGCGCGAACTGGCTGCACAGGTGCAAACATTTAGATCACGTTATCCCGAGGCCGGTTTGATGGGGGACAACCGCAGGACTCTGGCTGAACTCAATTATTATCTGTCGCCGCGTCCTCAGGGGGCGGTCATGTGGAACCCGGATGGCAAGATCACCGACCACTACCGGCTAACCGCCGATTTGCGGCACTCAAGCCAGGCATCGTTTATCTTCGTCGCCACCGACACCGAAAGCGATATGCTCAAACGCAGTTTCAAAACCGTAAAACTTCTGGGTACCGTCCGGGTGGACGTACATTCTGATTACCAACTCGAACACCCGGTGTATTACCTGGAAGGATTTACCGGCTATCCGCCACTTCAGGGTGGGCGCTTGCCCGTTCACGATGATTCATCACATGACTAATCAGCCCTGGCACGTCGATAATCAAAGCGACTTCGCCGCTGCCCAGTATGGTTGATCCGCTGATCGTGCCCAGGCGGGAAAACAAAGCCCCCAAAGGCTTGATGACCGTCTGAAATTCGCCCAGCAATTCATCCACAATCAGGCCGGCCCGCAACTGGCCGTAGCGCACTACGGCTATGTTTTCTCTGCCGCTGGCCTGCGCCGTTTGGAGTCCAAACCAATCGGCCAGGCGGATTACCGGCAATACCTCGCCTCTGACATCCAGATAACCTTGCCTTGCACACCTTGCTTTGGATTGTCCGGTATGTTCCAGACACTCCACCAGCATATCCATGGGAATCACATAGCGTTCAGCACCTACGCGCACCAAAAAACCGTCGATGATGGCCAGTGTGAGCGGCAGACGTATCCGCACCCGGCTACCGTATCCAGGTTCGCTTTCAATATGGACTTCTCCCCTCAGTGCCTCGACATTGCGTTTGACTACATCCAGACCCACCCCGCGCCCTGACAGATTGGATACTGTGTCGGCGGTGGAAAACCCCGGCTCAAAAATCAGCGCGTAAACGTCCGCGTCGGTTGGGTTGGCTGCTTCCGGGCGTATGCCCTTTTCTTTTGCCTTGGTCAGAATTTTGTCTCGATTCAAGCCGTGTCCGTTGTCGCTGACTTCCAGCACAATACTGCCCGAATCATGATAGGCATTGAGCGACACCGTGCCGTGGCGGGTTTTGCCCAAGGCCAGACGTTCCTCTACCGGTTCGATGCCGTGATCCATCGCATTGCGCACCAGGTGCATGAGTGGATCACTGATTTGTTCTACTACGGATTTATCCAGTTCGGTGTCACCGCCGGTCAGGATCAGTTCAATTTCCTTGCCCAGTTCCTTGCTGACATCATGTACCACTCTTTCAAATCGTTGAAAGGTGCTGCCGATCTGCACCATTTGCAAACCCAATGCGTTGTTTCTGATTTCCTCTATGAGGCGGGTGAGGTTGGCGGCGGATTCAACCACCGACAGCAGACCGGCTTGTTTGGCCAGCAAATGCGTATTGGAACCGGCGATGACCAGTTCACCTACGCGATCAATCAGTGATTGCAAACGCTCACTGTCGATGCGAATGAAATGCTTTTCTTGCGTTTTGTGATTTTTGTCTGCCGTTGCCGGGTCGTGAACGGACGGCGCAAGAGAGGCAGGCTCGCTTGGGTTTTGGTGGGTGGACACCACGGCTTGCGGGGTAACCGCGAGGTTTAGAACGTGCTCCAGTTCGGTCGGGGTGAGTGTGCCGGTACGCAGCAAGAATGTACCCGCACTTGCGTGCTCTTCCGGGAAGGACGCTAACAGTTGAACATAATCACTCAAGGGACTGGCCGGAGCCACCAGATGCAGCACGCAGTCATCCCGGACAAACTCGAAGGCATTTTCTATATCCGTGCGACTGGCCTCGGTGCGGTAGGAGAGTTCAAACCCAAGGTGGCAACATTCAGGATCAATGTCAGCCAGTTTTGGAGCGTGATCCAGCACAGGAACCAGGCAGCGGATTTCCCCCATGCGGTTCAGATAATTGAAAAAGGAGATGGGATCCAGACCGTGTTGCAACACCGCCTCATCGAAACGCAGCGAGATGTGCCAGTCCGGTGTTGCCGCAGTATGTTCGGATTGGACTGAGGCTGGTGGGGGGGCGGTTTTCGTCTCTTCCTGATACACCGTTAACCCGGTTTTGAGTCGGCTGTCGTTGGCTAATTGTGTTTCCGTCAAGGGTTCACCCGCGATGACGGGTTCGAGCAGGTTGCGGATGTGGTCGGCACATTCAAGCAGCAGGGCAATCAGGACGGGATCGGTTTTGACGGTGTTGTTTCTGACTCTGTCCAGTACGCTTTCCAGTTCATGCGTAAAACTGACGATGGCATCGAAACCGAATATCCCTCCGGTGCCTTTGATGGTGTGGGCGGTACGGAATACGGCGTTGATGCATTCTGGGTTTTCGGCATCGTGTTCGAGTTCGAGCAAGGCGTGCTCCATCACATCCAGTAGTTCGATACTTTCGACTCGGTAGGTTTCTATTGCGGCATCGAGATTCATGGTGGGGTGTTCATCAGGCCAGTTGATAGAGTTTCAGCAACCCTGTCAGGTGAGTAGGGCAATTGTGTATCAGCAAACGGTGGCTGTTTTCTTCCAGTTCGCGGCGGGAGATGAGCAGCAGTTGCAAACCCGCTGTGTCGATGTCGCTGACCTCGCCCAAATCAATGCACACATCCTGATTCATACCCAATGCGGTTAACAGCAGAGTGCGGAGTTCATGCGCACAGTAAATGGTCAACTCGCCCGATAAGGCCAGTTGGGCCGATGTTTCGGCAGCGGCTTGGTTCATCAGGGATTACCTATGGAAGTCATGGCAGGATCAGCTTGGAAACGGCGTTCAGCATGGTATCCGGCTTGAACGGTTTGACGATCCAGGCTCTGGCTCCGGCGGCCTGGCCTTCCTGTTTTTTCGATTCCAAAGATTCCGTCGTCAGCATGATGATGGGAGTAAATTTATAGTGAGGCATGGTTTTGATGTGTTTTACAAACGTGATTCCATCCATATTAGGCATATTGACATCACAGATGATCAGATGAATTTTACTGCCATCCAGTTTTTTTATGGCTTCCAGTCCATCGCTGGCTTCAATAACCTCATATCCGGCATTGATCAGCGTGAGTTTGACCACCTGCCTAAGGGACGCAGAATCGTCGATGATGAGCACGGTTTTGGTCATGATGTGAGTTCTCGCAGTTAAAATGGAATGAATCCCGATTATATTTAGGGTTTGAAGCGGGTGCAAAGCCACCTATCATTCCCAATTCGGTACGCCTTACCTTAAAAAATGGCGGCCACGCCTTCATGAACCGAACAGCAGCACACCTCATGAATCACCCCGACCCCAAAAATCAGAATATCGACATCATTTTGTATGAGCCAGGCTTTACTCGCATGTTCGAGTGGTTGGCCTATTTAGCACTTGCTGTTGGTGTCATATCTACCGTCTTCAATCTGACCACCGCCGGGGCAGGTTTGAAACCGGGTGCTATCCTTTTGATAGTCCAGTCCCTGGCCATACTCACCATGACCCGGATGGGCAAACTGAAATGGGCGGCTGTTTTTGTGAGTTGGTTCGGTACGCTGAGCGTACTGCCTGCCGCTTACTTTACTTTGGGTCTAACCAGTAATCATTGGGGCGTTGCGCCCATGCTGATTTTGTGCGGAAGCTGGCTGCTGGGCAAACGAACCGGCCTGTGGCTGGCCGTGACGGCTGCCAGTTTTGCCATGGTTTTTTACATTCTGCAGAAGTCAGGGCATACCTTCTCCCACACCTATCCCCCTGAAGCCTCACTGGCCACCGTACTGGCTATGCTGACCATGGCTGTTGTGATAGGTGGGTCAGGAGCCGAGGCCTTTGAGCGTAAATTCAAACAGTTACAGGAATCCCGCCAGCGACTGGTGCGCTCCGAAGCCCAGTTGTTTGCCCTGTTTGACAGCACGGAAGACCTGATCTGGTCGGTCGAGGCGGGTACGTACAGCCTGGTCAAATTCAATGCTGCGCTGTCTGACTATTTTTACACGCAGCGCGGCATCGACATGGAGAGCGGGATGACGCCGGATGAATTGTTTGGTGATGAGGCCAGAGCAAGAGACTGGAAAGCCCTCTACCAGCGGGCCATAAGCGAGGGGCGTTGTTTCGGGGAAATGGCACTGATTGATGCGGATCAGACCTTCCATTTGACCTTCAACCGGATTATGGAGCAGGGCATACCCATGGGTGTTGCGGTGTTCGCCAAAAATATCACCGAACAAATCCAGAACGAGGAAATGCGTGTTAACGAGTATGCGTTCCAAAATCAGCTGATCGAATCCATACCCGGTATTTTTTACCTGTTTGATTCTGACGGTCGTTTCCTGATGTGGAACAAAAACCTGCTCACTGTCCTTGGGGTTACCACTCATGAACTGGTCAAGCGGCATCCGCTGGATTTCATACCTGAGGATCAACAAGACCGGGTGCAGCATACAATAGCCCAGGTATTCAGTGAGGGTGCCAGCCACGTCGAAACGGATATTCTGAACGGCTCAGGACAGCGTACGCCCTATTATCTTTCCGGTTATCGTCTGGAATGGCGGGGTAGTGCGTCCTTGCTGGGCGTGGGGCTGGACATCTCGGAACGCAAGGCGGCAGAACAGGTTCAGGCCCGTCATCAGGCCGAACTCGAAAACCAGGTCACGGAACGAACCCGTGAGTTGTCACTGGCCAAAAATCAGGCGGATGTCGCCAATCAGGCCAAGAGCAGCTTTCTCGCCAACATGAGCCATGAAATCAGAACTCCGCTAACGGCCATAGTCGGATTTTCCGAAAGCCTGCTGCAACAGGAGTTAACCGACGACGAGCGGGATCAGGCCATACAAACCGTCATACGCAATGGCCGCCATTTGCAGGGGCTGATTTCCAATATCCTGGATTTCTCCAAAATAGAGGCAGGCCGTCTGGAGATTGAATATACCGTGTTTGATCTGGCGGCCTTTCTGGCAGATATCCTGAGCCTGGGCCAGGCTCAGGCCAGAACCCGCCAAATTGATTTTTCTGTACATGTGCTGCCGCCTCTGCCTATTTGCATCCGCAGCGATTTAACCCGAGTCCGGCAAATCCTCATCAATCTTATCGGTAACGCGCTCAAGTTCACCCACACGGGTGGACGGGTTCGGCTTATCGTGAGTTATGACAGGGCCAGCACTTTATTGCTGTTTACCGTTCAGGATTCCGGCATAGGGATTGAAGCCGAATCGGTTCGCGAGCTGTTCAAGCCGTTTGTTCAGGCCGATGTCTCCACCACCCGTCGCTTCGGGGGTACGGGTTTGGGTTTGAGCATTTCCCGCGAGCTGGCCAGGCTTTTGGGCGGAGACATTCAGGTATTCAGTATCAAAACGCTGGGCAGTTTGTTCATGGTAAGTCTGTCGGCGGGTCAGGCAGATGAGATTGAGTTAACCCATGAACCGGAAGTCAGGATGGCTCAAGCCGCAGCACCCGAGCGCAATAATGAAATCCCCCGCCTGGCCGGGCACATTCTGGTAGCTGAAGATACCCCCGACACCCAGCAACTCATCACCTTGTTGCTCAGGCGCACCGGTATTCGCTTTACCCTGGTCAACAATGGTCAGGAAGCCTTGGGGGCCGTGCAGGTGGCTGAATTTGATCTGGTGTTGATCGACATGCAAATGCCGATCATGGGCGGGCTTGAAGCGGTAAGCCTGATACGCCTGACTGGTTTCGTTCAACCCATCATAGCCCTGACCGCCAATGCTACCGAAGCGTATCGGGCCGAAGCCAGGGCCGTGGGCTGCGATGATTTTCTGACCAAACCCATAGACCAGGCCGCCTTTTTCAGCACACTGGAACGCTACCTGCCCGACAAGAAATCCATTTCCACTCATGAGGATCATGCTGTAACGAGTTCCTTGTACGAAGACCCTGGATACCTGAGCCTCAAAGCAGCCTTCATTGAGGAATTGCCCGGTCGTTTGAGTGGCATTGCCGCTGCCAGTGATCAGAAAAACTGGGAAGAGTTAGGCTTTAAGCTGCACCAGTTGAAAGGAATAGCCGGCAGTTTTGGATTTCCGGAACTGTCGCGTATGGCCGGTCAGATTGAACACGGGCTTAATAATCAGCAATACCAACTCGTCGCCGCTGAAGTCAAAACACTGATTGAGCAAGCGGACACCTAATGTTGGAGCAGGGCGTGCTGATAACGCTGCTGCACAGCAGCACCCAGTTGATAAACGGCCATGGCGTAGTGGGTGCTGTGGTTGTAACGAGTAATCACATAAAAGTTGTGCAGACCCAGCCAATGTTCCTCGCCCTTATCTCCCCCCAATCTTAAAAACCTGAATTGGGCTTCCGGTAATCCGTGGCTGGCGTTAACGGGCAGCATGGATTCCGGCACTATGCCGTAGGCGGCCAGTTGCGGCAGGCTGTAGGCCCGGTCGTAGCCGTATTCCAGGGTTTTGTAACGCTCGCCGCTGGTTTTGGCCCGGACGACGACGGGTTCTCCGCTCTGCCAATCATGTACCGTGAAATAATGGGCGATGCTGGCTATGGCATCGACCGGATTCCACAAATCACGCCGCCCGTCGCCATCAAAGTCTTGTGCCCATTTCATAAAACTCCCCGGCATGAACTGACCCAAACCCATGGCACCCGCAAAAGACCCTTTAGGCTGGGCCGGATCCATGGCTTCGCTGCGGGTCATCAGCAGGAAGTTTTCCAGTTCGCCGGTGAAATATTCCGCCCGGCGCGGATAATCAAAGGCTAAGGTGGTGAGCGCGTCGAGAATTCTGTCTTGGCCCAGATTGGCACCATAGGCGGTTTCGACACCGAGTATTCCCATGATGATGGCTTCCGGTACTCCGTAGCGCAGGCTGGCTTGCTTGAGTGTCGTGGCGTGGCGGTTCCAGAAATTGACACCACGACTGATATGGGTAGGTGTCAGGAATTGCCCCCGATACCGATTCCAGCTTCCTGGGCGAGGAGCTAAAACCTGAGCGGGCCGTGAGGAGGGGGCTTCTTTAGCCATGTAATCCAGCGTCCATTGTTTGCGGCGGGCCATGGAAAACACGCCTAGCAAATACGCCTTGGGAAATCCGTGTCGCACTTCCATTTGCTCGATGAAGGTCGTAAGGGCAGGGTAGCCGGCGTAATCACCACTCAAACGCTGGGCTTGATACCCCCCGACGAGGACAGGCCAATGCGGATGGATGGTGGTGGTGGCGGAGGAAGACGGTTTGGATGCGGGTGAAACCAGAGGAGTAGAAGAGCCTTTGAGATGCCCGGCACAACCGGCCAGAAGCATGAGCAAGGACAAAAGCCCCGTAGCAATCGAATGATGCGGCATGGAAAATCACAATAAAAAAACAGGCGGATACCTGTTGATGCCCTCATCGGGTGTTCAGGTATCCGCCTGTTGCGTTTAAAAAGGCTGCGGGTCAGCCATTATTTCGGGGGGGACGGCTTTTCTGAAAGCCACCACCGCCACGATTTTCGGTACGGGGACGGGCTTCATTCACACGAACCGCCCGGCCTTGTAGCTCCGAGCCATCCATTTGTTTGATCGCTTCCTCTGCGGCCGCCTTGTCAGGCATTTCTACAAATCCAAACCCCATGGATCGACCTGAAACCTTATCCATCACTAC
Organism: Methylococcaceae bacterium; assembly: GCA_051007495.1. Taxonomy (GTDB): domain Bacteria; phylum Pseudomonadota; class Gammaproteobacteria; order Methylococcales; family Methylococcaceae; genus CAIVXW01. Next base: position 8,970 of record JBPCSC010000149.1, read on the forward strand.
ATTGGCTTGCGACACCTGACCAAACCGCTCGAAGGTTTGACGCAGTTCATTGTTATCGACCTGATAGGATAGATTGCCTACGTAGATATTCATCTTGGGACACCTTTACAACTTAGCGTTCAATATGCCATTCCATTTCATTAAAACCATCAGCCGCTCAATGAATGGCACTGTATCAAGAACTGATGTTTTGGGGCACAACCCCGCCCTCAACGTATCGTCGAAGGGGTGGAAGTCTTGCGCAGTATTTTTACCAGACGTAGTACGCAGCCAACTCTTCATCAGTTGGCATTCCGGGGCGTGCGCCTAGCCGGGTGCAGCAAAAAGCCCCGGCCGCGCTGGCGCAGTTTAGGGTGGTCAGCCAGTCCTTGCCCAAAGCCAGACACGCGGCAAACGCACCGTGGAAGGCATCACCGGCCCCGGTGGTGTCGGTGGCCTCCACGGGAAAGGCCGGCAAGCGGCCTTGTTCTCCCTGGCGTTTCCAGATCAGGCCACGTTCACCCAGGGTAATAACCACTGCCGGTGACTGCTCAGCCAGTGCGTGCAAGGCACGAATGGGGTCGTCTGCCCCCAGCCATTGACGGGCGAATTTTTCCGAACAGGCCAGATAATCCACCCGGAACATCAGGTATTCCGTGCCTTTGTGCCAGGAACCGGCATCGACGACCGTCGGTATGCGGAGTTGCCGCGCCCGCTCCAGCAGAGGTGCGGACAGGTCGGGTTCGTGGCCATCAAACAACAGGGTTTTACACGCGACGGCAGCGCAATCGAGTGCCCCAACCGGAACCGGTGTCAGCGTGCCCTTGTGATTGATGAGTGCCCGTCGACCGTCGGGTTTAACCAACACCACCGACAGGGGTGTCGGTGCGTCGCCGCGCACCACCCAACGGGTATCTACGCCTTCAGCCTTGAATTCAGACAGATGCGCCTCACCGTAGAGATCGCGCCCCAGGTAGCCGACCCAGCCTGCCCGCAAACCCAGACGGGCTACCGTGATGGCGGCATTCGCCGCCGGGCCACCGCCACAACTGAGCAGATGATCGGCTACGATTTTTTCATCGCATTCAGGATGATGAGGAACCGTGAGGATTAGATCGTGTGAGGCATGGCCCACACACAGTACGTCCAGAGTATCGACAGACATGGCGTGGGAGGTTTATTTGTCAAAGCCGAGGAAATCCCAGGCCCGCTCCAGCAGGGAAGCCTTGACCAGATCGCCGGCCTGGCCGGGAACGCCCTGTGCGTAGTTCAAGGCATAAACCTGACGTATATCCTCGGCCAGATCGTTCAGACCCAGATTTTGATAGGCTTCTTCCATAATCTTGAGTGCTCTGGGTACGGCGGGCGTGCGTTGAAACTCCCTGACCACCGCCGCCGCACGCTGTGCTGCCGCCAGATATGCTTTGCGCCTTAAGTAATAATCCGCTACGTGAATCTCATGCAGGGCCAGATTGTCACGCAGAGCAATCATGCGTTGCTTGGCATCGTTGACGTAGGTGCTGTTGGGGTAACGCTGGATCAGCACGTCAAATTCCCGGTACGAATCCATGGACGAACCGGAATCTCTTTGTGAGGAGTCCGTAGGCATGAAGCGGTCAAGGAAACCGATTCCACGGTTATAATTCACCAAGCCTTTGATGTAATAGGCATAATCGACATTGGGATGGGTAGGATTCTGCTTGATGAAACGATCGGCCGCCGCCAGAGCGGAATCCGGCTCATCGTTTTTGTAGTAGGCGTACGCGATGTCGAGTTGGGCCTGAGTCGCGTAGTGGCCAAATGGAAACCGGGCTTCCAGCTTCTCGTAAAACTTGACGGCTTTTTCGTAATATTTGCTCGCCAACGCCTTTTTGGCTTCCGTGTA
>JBPCSC010000150.1:0-2618 GCA_051007495.1 Methylococcaceae bacterium
GCGGAAAACCGCATGTCCGGTGGTGTGGGAGGGGTAACGGGCGCAATCCCGTTACCTCAACCCGATCATTGTTTGGCATGATGCGGCGAAGATTTTTCTACTGTCGGTGCGAATTCATTCGCACAGACGGCAGGGCAAGTGCGAATAAATTCGCACCTACATTGTTTGGGAGTGAAACGGGAGTAACCAGAATCCGCTACAATCGCCTCACAGCTTCCATTCATCACTGCCACATCAGGGAGATATTCCATTATGCAAACCCTCACCCGCTGGTTTTTATGCCTGTCCGCAAGTCTGGGTCTTTCCGCCCAGGCGGCTGATTTCACCCTCACCGCCACGCCCGCCGATGGCCAGATCAGCCTGAGCTGGGCGGCCGTGACGGGGGCCAAAGCCTACAGCTTGTGTCTGGCTGAAGAACCCATCACCGACATCGACTTCTGCACCAGTTATCGGGGCGGCCACTGGCGCGACCTGACCGCCCGCAGTCTGACGCTCACCGGCCTGAGCAACGACACCGCTTATTCCTACCGGCTGGTCGCCTTCAATACCCGTGACATTCTGGGTGTCAGCAATGCGGTCACGGTTCAGCCCGGCCAGCCGGCCAGCCCACCGCCTCCGACCGGTCGTCTGAACGACACCGGCATCACGGCCAGCCAGTGCTATCAGGCCGGCAGCAATACGCTGGTCAGTTGCAACAGTGCCAAAGCCATTGCCCTCAACCCCCTTCAGGACGGCATGACGGGGCGTGACATGAACGCCGCCACCAATACGAATGACGACGGTGCCAAAGGCTTCAGTTACACCAAAATCGACAGCACCGGCCAGGATCTGCCCGGTTATGCCACCGCCTGGAATTGTGTACGCGACAACGTGACCGGCTTGATCTGGGAAGTGAAAACGGTGGGAGGGCTCAGGGACTGGCAAAAAACGTACACCAATTACAGCACCAATCGCTCGGGCAACACCAGTAACTTCGTCCAGGCCGTCAATGCGGCGGGTCTGTGTGGCTCCAGTGACTGGCGCTTGCCCACCGCCGATGAACTGCACAGCCTGGTCGATTACGGCATTCCCTCTCCCGGCCCGACGATCGACAGCGACTATTTTCCCAATACCGTACAGGGTTGGTTTTGGTCGTCCTCGCCGTATGCCGGCAATTCCAGTGGCGCGTGGGTTGTCAATTTCGACGTTGGCTATGTCGGCTACAGCTACCGCGACGTTACCATCGCGGTGCGGTTAGTTCGCGGCGGTTAGTGTTTGGATTTTTGTAAAAGTCATGAAAAAAACCATTTTGCCTCCCGTTTACCGGGATATACGCCGGTTGTTGGTACATAACGAAACTATGGTGAAGCAATTTTCCCGGTATCATAAATACACGGTGGGTACCGATCTGCGGCAACAGGCCATGCGCATGATGCGAACCGTGCATCGGGCGGCTTATGACCGGGAACGCTTGGCTGAACACGTCAAAAACCTGGTATGGTCTGTGGATGATTACAAATTGACTTTGCAACTGGCTATGGATGTGGGCGCCTTCCATCAGGGTGCCAAAGGGCAGAGTCATTTCAATGCGTTCGAAGTGGCGGTCGAACTGGCCGTCACTATCGGCAAGCAGTGCGGCGGTTGGCATCAAGCCCTCAACCGCACGGCTTCATCAGCGGGAGGTGGCTGAAAAGCGACCTCAGTGCTAAAGCCGTGAAGCCATCCTTCGCGGCCCGTCCCTTTTCACTAAGTGCCTGTCCCACCACTCCCCCGGGAGTGGTCAAAAAATCGATAAAACCGTGCTACCTTCGGGCTGTGCGGTGGCGTACTGAAGTGGACAGGCTGGCGTTTTGGTCGTCCTCGCCGTATGCCGGCAATACCAATAACGCATGGAATGTCAATTTCAACAATGGCAATGTCAACAACAACAACCGCAACAATACCAACGCGGTGCGGTTAGTTCGCGGCGGTTAGTGAAACCAGTCTCTGCTTGAGAAAAGCTAAGACGATGGAAAGGACGAGGCTCCCGAAATCAATGACCTGAAAGAGGTGAATACGATGCTCGAAGAACGCATAGAACAATGGAGCCGGAAATTGAGTCAGGAAGAGAGGCTCGAAGGGGAGGCGGCTACGCTGGAACAACTGGAACTCTGGACGGATCGCATCCTGGATGCGGCTTGAATCGAAGATGTCTTCACGACGCATTAGGCATTTGGAATCGCCCTGCATTTCAGTCGCTGCAACGTTCAGCGAATGTTACCGTGCCTTTCTCAAGGCACGTCGGGGTAAACGCCCCAGTGCCAATAAACTCAGATTTGAATTGCGGTGGCTAGACCGTCTCTGTCAACTCAGGGATATGTTGCAGACGGGAACCTGGCAGCCGTCTCCCGCTCGCGCATTCATTGTTAATCACCCCAAGACCCGTGAAATTCACGCCCCTGATTTTGCCGACCGTATCGTGCATCACTGGGTGGTAGAGCGACTTGAACCTCTGTTCGAGCCCGTTTTCATTCATGACAGTTATGCCAACCGGGTGGGGCGGGGGACTCATGCCGCCGTTGACCGCTTGCAGGATTTTATGCGCAGCCGTAACGGCCTGGGCTGGTATCTGCAACTGGACATCCATAATTTCTTCAACA
>JBPCSC010000151.1:0-1978 GCA_051007495.1 Methylococcaceae bacterium
GTTTTAAGGGTTGGTGCGAATAAATTCGCACCTACAGAATTCATTCGCACCTACAGGTTTAGATTCAATACTCTGGCGCAGTACCCTGTAGTGGCATGGGCCTGGAATAACGTATCGGCTCCGCCACTTCACGGTAGAAACACCTCAGTTCGTCGCGATCCGGGGTTCGCTTGGTTTGATGCGCGTGTTGCCGTATCCGCACCAGCAAACGGTTCACCAGGCTTTCGCTCAAGTCGATTCCCAGTTCACGGTAACACTGCACCACCGCACTCGAACCTGAATGTTTTCCCAAAACCATACGGTGCTCCCGTCCCAGGGTTCGCGGGTCAACCCCTTGATAATTCAGAACATTCTTGAGCAAACCGTCCACATGAATGCCGGCCTCATGGGTAAAGACCGCCTCGCCGACTATGCTTTTGTCAGGGGCCACTGGCCTACCGGATGCCCTGGACACCAGCGCGGAAATGGTCTTGAACCGACTGACATCAATGCCGGTATCGCGCCCGTATAAATGATGTAAAGCCATGACGGTTTCCTCCAGTGCCGCATTACCGGCCCGCTCGCCCAAACCATTAACGGTGGTATTGACCGAACACACTCCGGCCTCAACCGCCACCAGGGTGTTGGCCGTGGCCAGACCAAAATCGTTATGGGCATGCATTTCTATGGGGAGATCCACCGCAGTCGTCAATCGGTGCAGGCATTCGTAGGCCCGGGCCGGATGCATCAATCCCAGCGTATCCGCAAACCGAAACCGCGCTGCACCCGCTTGCTGAGCGGTTTCGAGTACCTGCAACAGAAAATCGGGATCTGCCCGCGAGGAATCCTCCCCCCCTACGCTGACCTTCAAACCGCTATCAGTGGCCTTGCGTACGTAACGATCAACCGTAGCCAAGGCCCATTGACGGTCACGATTCAGTTTGTGGCGCAACTGAATATCTGAAACCGGTATGGACAAGTTGACCCAGTCGGTTTGGCACAAACGGATGGCATCCAGATCGGTTTCGCACATACGTCCCCATGCCATGAGTTGAACAGGCAAACCCAAGTGCGCGATGGCCCTGATGGTTTCGCGTTCTTCGGCCCCCATACCTGGAACCCCCACTTCCATTTCGGGAACCCCGGCGGCCGCCAAAGCCTGGGCGATGGCTATTTTTTCATCCGGGGTAAACGCCACACCGGCGGTTTGCTCGCCGTCTCGCAATGTGGTGTCGTTAATGATGATCTGATTCATGCGGTGCGCCTCCACAAACAACGGTACGGTTAGTGATGCTCTCTGGCCAGATTACGGCTGTAAACGGGTATTTCCACGGTCAAATCGGCTTCACCTACCTTGGCCTGGCACGCCAGACGGGAATACATGTCCAGCCCCCAAGCCGTGTCCAGCATGTCTTCTTCGCTTTCGCGAGGCGCACTGAGAGAGGCATACCCGTCACGCACGATGACATGACAGGTCGAACACGCACAGGAAAACTCACACGCGTGTTCTATCTCGATACCGGCCGACAATAAGGCTTCGCAAATGGAATGTCCTTGGCGAGCGGGAATCGTCATTCCCTGAGGACACAGTTCAGCATGAGGCAATACGGTGATGGACGGCATGGTGTCAAACCTCCAGGGCTTCGAGTTTTTGGCCGGTCAAAGCCTTTTGTATGCTCTGATCCATACGTCTGGCGGCAAATTCGATGCTGGCCTCGTTGAGATTCTCGCAAGCGTGCTTAATGGCCTCCCAGTCAGACGTTGTGGCGGTGTCGTTTAACTGCGTCATGCCCTGCTTGAGATGGTCGGATTCTTGAGGGTTCAACAATTGACCATCCGCTGCCAAGGCTGCTTCTAAAGCGGCAACCAATCGGGCCGCCTCCACTCTCTGCTCCTGCAAACGGCGGGCTTCCAAATCGTCTCGTGCGTGGCGATAAGACGCTTCGATCATACGGGCAATATCACCATCACCCAGACCGTAAGACGGCTTGACCTCGAT